>DAORUG010000034.1:0-24176 GCA_035433125.1 Flavobacterium sp. | reverse complement strand
ACCTCTTCAAAGCGGTGCCAGTCACGTGCTGTTCCTTTCCAACCAAATGAAATGTCCAATCCGGATGTGATAGTTTTATTTTTTTTGCCACTTCCAATACTAAAAAATGATCCTTTTGAACTCTCAAATTGGCCAATGATATTATCCGTTTTCCTTGAATTCCTCGTAAAATTGTTTGTTCTGAAATAGTATTCTCTTCGGAAGGAAAATTAGGAAAATAAATTACATTTTTAAAATGAAGTTTCTGTTCAGCCCAAATTTTAAGTTTTTGGTTTACTGTTATAATTCCATTAAAAAAAGGAAGAACTAATTTCAAACTCAACGAAGGTCTTTGCGATAAAAACTCACTGTCTCCATAATGATCATGCCAAATTAGTTTAATTCTAGGATAGGTTAGCTTCAAAAGAAAAGTAAGAAAAAAAGAAGTGCTATGCGCTTGAACAATATCAACGGTATTCTGAATCACAAATTTGCGCAATTTCAAGACGGATTGAATATCAATAACACTTTTCTTGTTCAAAAAAAGATACAACACATTACTACTAATTTGATTCAAAAGTGGTCCTTCTTTTCGAGTCACCACCAAACCCGAAAATTCTATTTCATTGGCTAGTGCATTGGCATAATTTACTGCCATTCGCTCAGCTCCACCCGCTTCAAGAGAATCTATAATTTGAAGTATTCTCATGATGCTAACAATTTTTTAATCTCCTTTTCGAAAACATCTAATGTATAATTTCGTGACCAATCACTCGCTTTTTGGCTCATTCTTTTACAAAGATTTTCATCTTTCAAAAGGGTTTCCAATTGAGAAACATCCTTCTCCAAATCCATTGCTATCAAAACACCTCTATCGCCATAATCGAGCATAAACGGTACGCAAGAAACTTTGGTCGCCACAGGAACACAACCCCAAAACATACCTTCGGCAATAGCTTTTGGCCAGCCTTCACTTTCTGATGGCAAAATGGCAAAATGACTTGATTCGTAGGCTTTTTTGACCGTTTCCTGAGTTTGATTTCCTTTCAATAAAACAATGTTGTCTAAATTGTTTTGACTGATATAGTCTTCTAAAATCTTTCTCTCAATACCTTCGCCATACAATTCTAATACCACATTATATCCTTTTTTATACAACTCTTCAACTAATCGAATGGCATACAAAGGTCTCTTACCCGAAACCAAAGCACCCACAAAAACAAAACCAATTTGGCTTTTGTAATCCCTTTGAATAATTGGTAATTTGTCGGCTTCTTGATAAGTAGCCGTAAAAAAAGGTTTGATATTTTTAGAACTTCCATCCCATTCACCATACACCAAAACCTGCATATTTCGAGTCAAAAAAGTAGAACTCAAAATCCATTTTTGTAAACGGTACGTCAAAGGTTGGTTTGGTTTAGAATCCCAATTTCCGGCATATTTAGCAGTCTTAGGCTTATTTGGAAATAAAATCTGAACTATACTTCCTAGTAAACCAATGTTTCCTGGGCATCGCAAATGTATGTGATCTGCTTTTTGCATCGCCGAAAAAATCTGCCAACTGATTTTTGGAATTCTTATAATTGCCTTTACAATTGCTTTTAAACTCAAAACATCAAAACTTTCGATAGCTATAAAATCAACATTTTTATGTTCATAATTAATGTCAATTGGAGTCTTTTTGGATTCAGAAATTGGGGCAACAATAAGTAATTTATTGGCATATTTTGCCCAAAGATTCATTTCGCGAACATAAGGTGCGTAAGCGAAATATTGATTTTGTTCCAAAATATGTGGCACATGAGTGATGATGGCAAAAGTCATGATAAATTACTAAGTTGCGAAAAAAAATTATTGCAGTAAATGTATTGCTAAATCTAATGAATATCAACACCTGAATTTAAATTTTATGGTCAACACTATTTACGAAACACATCTTTAAAATTATGCAATAACAAAGAAGCATTTCCAAAAAACCTACTACTAATCAAACCTTAACAAATGTTAACAAAATAGATTTTCAGAAACCATAATTAATTGTATTTTTACCGTTCAAAATTTAGAAAAATAAATGGGCAAAATCATTGCGATTGCTAATCAAAAAGGTGGTGTTGGAAAGACGACAACGTCTGTAAATCTGGCAGCATCTCTAGGTGTTTTAGAAAAAAAAGTGTTACTAATAGATGCTGATCCTCAGGCTAATGCAAGTTCAGGATTAGGAATTGACGTCAATACTGTAGAAATTGGAACTTATCAAATTATAGAACATAGCAATACTCCAAAAGAGGCTGTCGTGAAATGTTCTGCTCCAAATGTGGATGTGATTCCTTCTCATATTGACCTTGTTGCGATTGAAATCGAATTGGTTGACAAAGCTGAGAGAGAATATATGCTCAAAAAATCGTTGGAAAGCGTCAAAGACGAGTATGATTTTATTATTATTGATTGTGCTCCATCGCTTGGATTGCTAACTTTGAATGCTTTGACAGCGGCCGATTCCGTAATAATTCCAATACAATGCGAATATTTTGCACTCGAAGGATTAGGAAAATTATTGAATACCATAAAAAGTATTCAAAAAATTCACAATCCGGATTTAGACATTGAAGGTCTGCTTTTGACCATGTTTGACTCCAGATTGCGTTTATCTAATCAAGTGGTCGAAGAGGTTCAGAAACATTTTAACGATATGGTTTTTGAAACCATCATTCAAAGAAATGTGAAATTGAGTGAAGCTCCTAGTTTTGGCGAAAGCATTATAAACTATGATGCAACGAGCAAAGGAGCCAATAATTACCTACAGTTAGCTCACGAAATTATAAAGAAAAATAGCAAATAATTTTTATGGCAAAAGCAATAAAAAAACAAGCCTTAGGAAGAGGATTATCGGCATTATTGAAAGACCCGGAAAACGACATAAAATCAGTAAACGATAAAAATGCAGATAAAGTTGTAGGGAATATTATTGAGCTTGAAATAGAAGCAATCGAAATCAATCCGTTTCAGCCAAGAAGTAATTTCAATGAGGACTCATTGAGAGAATTAGCGACATCTATCAAGGAATTAGGCGTTATTCAGCCTATCACTGTTCGAAAATTAGACTTCAATAAATACCAATTAATCTCGGGAGAAAGACGTCTTCGTGCCTCCACTTTAGTCGGATTGACAACGGTTCCTGCTTATATTCGAATTGCGAACGACAATGAATCCTTGATAATGGCATTGGTTGAAAACATTCAACGCCACGATTTAGATCCCATAGAAATAGCACTTTCATACCAAAGATTGATTGACGAAATTCAGTTGACACAGGAGCAAATGAGCGAACGCGTGGGGAAAAAACGTTCTACAATTGCCAATTATTTGAGACTTTTAAAATTAGACCCGATTATTCAAACCGGAATACGAGATGGTTTTATCAGTATGGGTCACGGTCGAGCAATCATCAACATTGAAAATCAAGACATTCAAGCCGATATTTACCAAAAAATCGTGAGCCAGAATCTATCGGTTCGAGATACTGAAACATTGGTAAAAAATTATCAAGAAAGCTTGAAGCCAAAACTAGAAACCAAAGCAAAAACGACTTCTTTTGAAATTGAAGAAACTCAAAAATCGACTTTCAATTCTTTTTTTGGAACTAAAGTCGATGTTAAAGTAGCTGGAAATGGCAAAGGAAAAATCACAATCCCATTTCATTCAGAAGAAGATTTCAACCGAATTATCAAACTAATAAAAGGGTAGTGAATAAAATCTCTTTCATAGTTCTTTGCCTTTTTATATTAGGGACCACCTCTGTTTTTTCACAAAAGAAAACTGATGCACCCCTGATTGCTAAAGATACTTTGAAATCAAAAGATATTGACCCGTTAACCCCGGCGAAAGCTGCGTTTTATTCGGCTATTCTTCCAGGTTTAGGGCAGGCATACAACAAAAAATATTGGAAAATTCCCATTGTTTACGGAGCAATTGGAGTGAGCATGTATTATTACATTGACAGCAATCAAAAATACCATCAATATCGTGATGCTTACAAACGACGTTTAGAAGGCTATACCGACGATGAATTTAGTTATTATGACAACGATAGATTAATATCTGCGCAGAAATTTTATCAACGAAATCGGGATTTATCGGCTTTGTTTGTGGTGGGTTTTTATGTATTGAATATTGTTGATGCTAATGTTGATGCGGCTTTAATACAATTTAATGTAAATGATAATTTAACAGTACGACCAGATGTTTATATGAATGATGTAACATCTAAGGCAAATGTTGGACTAACATTTAACTATAATTTTTAACCACCTAACCCCTTAAAAGGGGAATTAAAAAATAAATTATACAACGAATGAAAATTGCACTTTTAGGATACGGAAAAATGGGTCAAACCATCGAAAGAATTGCGATGGAAAGAGGTCACGAAATTGTTTTGAAAAAAGACGAATTCAATACCTATGAAGGACTTTCGAATGCCGATGTTGCCATAGATTTTAGCATTCCAGCAGTTGCTGTAGAAAACATTTCGAGTTGTTTTTATGCCAATGTTCCCGTGATTTCAGGAACTACAGGCTGGTTAGACCGCTACGACGAAATGGCTGCCCTTTGCGAAGAAAAAAAGGGAGCATTTATATCCAGTTCAAATTTTAGTTTGGGTGTTAATCTTTTCTTTGGACTCAATGAATATTTGGCAAAAATGATGTCAAAATTTGATTCCTATACAGTGGATATGGAAGAAATTCATCATACTCAAAAATTGGATGCACCTAGTGGAACCGCTATTTCATTGGCAAAAGGAGTTATCGAGAATAGTGATTATACAAGTTGGACATTAGACAAGGCGAAAGAAAATCAGATTCACATCGAAGCCGTAAGAACTGGAAATGTTCCCGGAACACATACCGTAACCTATAATTCTACTGTAGATACAATCGAAATAAAACACACCGCTCACAATCGTGATGGTTTTGCCCTTGGAGCTGTAATTGCAGCCGAATGGATTGTCGGAAAACAAGGAATATTTACAATGAGAGATGTATTAGAATTAAAATAAACTTGTTTTACGTTTAAGGTTAAAGCTCGAGCTGAACAACCTTAAACTTTGAACTTTAAACAAAATACTTATGACAGCATATCAATGGTTTGTATTTTTCTTAATTGTACAAATAATTCATTTTTTAGGAACTTGGAAAATCTATGAAGCAGCCGGCAGAAAACGTTGGGAAGCAGCAGTTCCTGTATATAATGCCATCGTTTTAATGAAAATAATTGGCCGCCCCACTTGGTGGACGTTTTTGCTTTTCATTCCAATCATCAACCTGATAATGTTTCCTGTCATCTGGGTTGAAACCCTGAGAAGCTTCGGAAAAAGATCTTCTTTAGACACCTTTTTAGGAATTGTTACTTTGGGTTTTTATATTTATTATGTCAATTATACTCAAACCTTAAATTACATTTCGGACAGAAGTTTAAACCCGGAAAACAAAACAGCTGATACTGTAAGTTCGTTACTTTTTGCAATCATTGTTGCTACATTTGTGCATACTTATTTCATTCAACCCTACACCATTCCAACTTCATCGTTAGAAAAATCATTATTGATTGGCGACTTTTTGTTTGTAAGCAAAATGAATTATGGTGCCAGAATTCCAATGACTTCAGTGGCTTTGCCAATGGTTCACGACTCCATCCCATTAACTAAAAATAAATCCTATTTGAGTTGGCCGCAATTGCCTTATTTTAGATTACCCTCTTTTCAGAAAATTGCTAAAAACGATATTGTAGTTTTCAATTGGCCAACGGACACGGTTTACCGATTTTTTGATAAATCAGGTAGAAAAGCGGTTCTAAAACCCATTGACAAAAAATCGAACTATGTAAAAAGATGCCAAGGAACTCCTGGTGATAATTTAGAAATAAAAGACGGTTTTGTTTACATAGACGGAAAACCATTGGTGCTGCCAGAAAGAGCAAAATCACAATACGAACATACTGTTTACGCTGCAAAAGGAGTTTCGAACGAAGTTTTATTGGCTACTGGTTCAACCGAATTTAATAGAGTTTACGTCTTAAAACCGAATAGCGAAGAACAAATAAATGCGGTTCAACCTTACATTTTGAATGCTACTCAAAACCCAGACAAATCATTTACTGTAATGACTGGTTTTACTGGAATTCCGTTGAAAGTCATTGCAAGTTCTGGGATTTATGCTCAAGAAGTTTATGATGCCAAAAACGATGTCAATCTTACTTTGAAAGCCGCCGAAGAATTGCGAAAAAACGCTTCCATAGATTCTGTAGTCCGGTTTGTTGCTAAAAAAACAGCCACTTTCGATACTGGAATTTTTCCGCACAACACCAATTGGACAATAGATAATTTTGGCCCAATTACTATTCCTGAACAAGGAAAAACAGTACAATTAAATCAGCAAAACCTACCACTTTACAAAAGAATAATTGAAAATTACGAAGGCAACACTCTAGAAAATGATGGTCAAACCATTAAAATAAATGGAGAAATTGCCAAATCTTACACTTTCAAACAAAATTATTATTGGATGATGGGAGACAATCGCCATCGTTCTGAAGACAGCCGTTATTGGGGTTTTGTTCCCGAAGATCACATCGTTGGTAAACCGGTATTTATCTGGATGAGTTGGGATACCAATGGCAAAGGATTGGGTAAAATTCGTTGGGAACGTTTATTTACGACCGTTGGTGGTGATGGACAACCACAATCTTATTTTCAATTTTTCTTGATTGCGCTTGTTGCCTTTTTTGTAGGTGAGTATTTTTGGAAAAAAAGAAAAGCGAATAAAGTATAAATAAAAAGTTTTAAGTTTCAGGTTTCATGTTTAAACCTGAAACCTGAAACCTGAAACTAAATGAATAATATAGTAATACATCCCACCTATTTCCCTTCGATTAGTCATTGTGTTGCGATGGCTCAATCTGAGAAAATTGTGTTTGAAATGGAAGACAATTTCCAAAAGCAAACCAATCGCAATCGAACTTATATTTACAGTCCTAACGGCATTCAGTTATTGAATATTCCCGTAAAACATTCTAAAGAAACGCATCAAAAAACAAAAGAAATCAAAATCGAAAATGATTTCAATTGGCAAAAACAGCATTTCAAATCCTTAGAAGCCGCTTATAGAACTTCGCCTTTCTTTGAGTTTTTTGAAGATGAACTTCGTCCAATTTTCGAAAAAAAGCATCAATTTTTGATGGATTTAAATTTTGAAACTATGGAATTTGTCTCAAAATGTATGCGAATGAAATTGGATTATGAAACCACAACTGAATATTTTCACGAAGTAGATACAACTGCACTATTAGATTTTAGAGCTTTGGTTGATGGAAAAAAAGACCAATCCCAATTCGAAAGTTATACTCAGGTTTTTGATGACAAACACGGATTTTTGAACAATTTGAGCGTTTTGGATTTGCTATTCAACGAAGGAAAATACGCTTTGGATTATTTGAAAAGTCAAAAAATAGAAATCAAATAAGGGACAATCTTCACTATTCCATCGAAAGTCTCGCCATAATTGGATAATGATCGGAATTTTCGAAATCAGAAAAGCTTTCGAATTTTTTGACTTTCATCGTATCATCAGCAAAAATATAGTCGATTCTGGCAGGATAATAACGAAACTTATAAGTGGCTCCAAAACCAACTCCTGCTTCTTCAAAACTATCTTTCAGTGAACCTTTAATATTTCGATATACATAAGAAAACGCGCTGTTATTCATATCACCACAAATAATAATTGGATACGGACAATCCTTTTTGTGTTCTTTTATAATCTCCGCTTGTTGCTGTTGTTGCATAAAAGCTTTGCTAATCCTATTGAAAAGCTTTTGTGACTTCCCTTGATTAATGGCATCAATATTTTTCTCGTCAAGTTCCGACACATCTGGTGAAATTTTTATGGATTGAAGGTGCATATTATAGACCCTGATGATGTCTTTTCCTTTTTTGATATCAGCAAAAACCACATTGTTATTCGAATTTGGAAACACAATATTGCCTTGATCGATAATAGGAAATTTGGAAAAAATAGCTTGAGCCGTTTTAATTTGATTGCCTTCCATCAAAATGTATTTATGCCTATAGACTTTCAAATCGATATTAGCCGAATTAGAAAACTCTTGAATACACAAGATATCAGGGTTTTTTTCATTGATAAAAGTTAAAATATCATCGGGAACATCATCTCTATCCAACCATTTGAAGACATTCAACAACCGAACATTATAACTCATTACTGTAAAATCTTTTTCATCTTCAGGATATTCTTTTGCCGAAAATTTATAGAATTTATTGATAAACGTGATTCCCATCAAAAGTACCAAACCCGACAAAATCATTCGCTTCTTGAACTGAAATCCCCAATACAAGAAAAACAAACCGTTCAAAATAAAAAACAAAGGCATAAACAAGGTGAGAACAGATAAAAGCGGGAAAAATTTTGGGGCTAAGAAAGGTAAAAGGTAAGCAAGAAAAGTGGATACAGTAAGTACTATATTCAAAAAAAACATTACTTTATTAAACCAAGAAAGGTTTTTCATTTCCTTATAATTTCATTTCTGCAACACTGTAAACTGCAACCTGACTTCTATAATCTGATTATTTCCCTGCTTTAAACAAAAATTCTTTTTCTTCTTTGGTCAAACAATCATAACCAGAGCGACTAATTTTGTCTAGAATTTCATCTATTTGTTGTTGTGTTTTGTCTTTAGTCACAATTCTTGAAACAGACTTCTCCGTAGGCTTTTTATAATTTTTATGCACCTTTTTGAAAGGTTTCGTCGGAGATTTCTTGAACAAATTAACAAAAAAATCCAATAGGTTCGAAACAATTTTACTTAAATCGGTTCCGTTTTCGAGTAATTTAATAAAAACAAAGCCAAATAATGCTCCAGCCAAATGAGCTATATGTCCACCGGAATTCTCGGATTGAATTTGCATTAAATCAATTAAAAGAATAACAACGGTAACATGCCAAAGCTTGACATTGCCAATAATCAACAAGCGCAAATTCATCAACGGCTGATAAGTTGTTGTGGCAACCAAAATCGCCATAATCGCCCCAGAAGCACCCACAATTGGTGAAATAATATTCATTAAATAAAAAGAAAAAACAAAAACTACACCCGAAAAAACAGCTGCTAACAGATACAATCCCAATAACTGTTTCTGATTGAAAAAAGTCAAAAACAATTGACTCGAAAAATTCAGAATGATTAAATTGAAAAAAATGTGAAAAAAACCGGAATGAAAAAAAGAATAGCTAATGATTGACCATGGTTTCCACAACAAATCCATTGGATTCGAAGACAAACTCACATATTGAAGAAAATCTATATTAATGTTCGCAAATCGCAACAATCCAAAAATCACATACGAAACTAAGAAGCAAGCAATATTCACGTAGATTAACCTTTGGGCTATTCCACCGAATTTATACTGCATTTTTAAGTCGTCTATAATACTGCTCATTGAGGTTAGGGGTTAAAAGTTTAAGAGTTTAAATTCGAAATCTGCAATCTGGATTTAATTCCAACGATTTTTGTTAAACTGATTTTTTTTCCAAAACCACATCATCAAGAAACCTGTTATTGCTCCGCCAACGTGTGCAAAATGTGCGATTCCTGTACTTCCGGCTCCAAAAATAGAACTTCCTTTGAATCCTAAAAACAAATCGATGGCTAAAATTCCGGGTACAAAATATTTGGCTTTTATTGGAACTGGAATAAATAGCAAAGCCAATTCTGCATTTGGAAACATAAAAGCAAAAGCAGCCAATAATCCATATACTGCTCCCGAAGCACCAAGTACTGGCACTTTTGAAATCATCGAAGCTTGTACAATGGTATTAAATTGTTGTTGTGTGCAATGAGCTTTTTCTAAAATAGTATTAATTTCTCCTGCCATCATCTGCCCTTTTTCGTCAAACAATGAACTATAATCGGCATTCAATAAAAGATGCATTTCAGAAGAAGATAATTTCAAACTAGCAACATCAGATAAAAGAGAATGTATCTCGTAATAATTCACTCCTGTATGCAACAAAGCTGCTCCTAGTCCACAAGAAATATAGAAAAACAAGAATTTTTTTCCGCCCCAAAAATGTTCCAACGCACTTCCAAAAGAATAGAGTGCAAACATATTGAATAATATATGTGCCACATTAGGAAAAGGTGCGTGCATAAACATATGAGTGATTAGCTGCCACCCTCTGAAATTATCGCTTTCTGGATAATAAAGAGAAAAAAAATCGTAGGCTACAGGCACAAAATAAGAGCCGATAAAAAAGAGAATATTAATAATCAATAGTTGTTTTACAACTGGCGTGATATTCATCATAGTGCAAATTTTTTGTCTAAATCTTCCACACGCATCGTGATGAAAGTAGGTTTTTGAAATGGAGAAACATTCGGGTCTTTGCAAGCAAAAAGTCCGTTGACCAAGTTTTCCTGCTCTTTTTCGGTTAAATAAGTTCCTGTTTTTACGGCCAAACTTCGGGCCATCGACTTGGCAATGGTATCATTCTGACTAAAACTACTTTCTGGAATTCCGTTATGCAAATCACTCAAAAGTTGTTCCAAAACTATCGAAGCTTCACTTTCGGAAACATTGACAGGTAATCCTGAAATGACGACGCTATCCTCGTTGGTCTCTTCAAAAACAAAACCTGTATTGGTCAAGGAAGGTTTCAATTCGGAAATTAATTGCATTTCATCATTCGAAAAATACAAATGCAACGGAAACAACAACTGCTGGCTTGAAGCTAAATGAACTGTGATATTGGTCAGAAATTGTTCGTACAAAATCCGTTGGTGCGCCCGTTGTTGATCGACAATGATCATTCCGGATTTAATTGGATTTACAATGTATTTTTTGTGAATTTGATAGGTTTTATGAACCGCTTGCTCCACTTCATCATTGTTGAATAAAGAAGAAGTTACTGCTTCATTTTCGAAAGTCATGGTGTCAATTTCTTCGGAATCCTGTTTTAAACCCACATACAAACTTTCCCAATTCGAAGTCGGTTCAGGTCTTCTGTAACCAGAATTCGTATTCGCAAAATGTTTGTTGGGTTTCACTTCTTCCGAAAACGGATTAAAACTACCATCTACTTGAATCGTAGGTGCTTCTCCTTCTAAATCCTTGTAATGGTATGGCGTATCTAAATTAGAATCGCGCTCAAAATCCAAAACGGGTGCCACATTAAACTGTCCTAAACTGTGTTTTATCGAAGCACGCAAAATAGCATACAAAGCCGACTCATCGTCGAACTTTATCTCCGTTTTTGTGGGATGAATGTTAATATCAATTGTATTAGGCGGCACTTGAAGGTAAAGAAAATAACTCGGTTGTGCGCCATCTTTGAGCAAACCATCATAAGCAGCCATTACGGCGTGGTGCAAATACCCGCTTTTTATGAATCTATCATTGACAAAGAAAAACTGTTCCCCTCGATTTTTCTTCGCAAATTCGGGTTTGCAAACAAAACCTTGAATATTTACAATTTCGGTTTCTTCGCTAACAGGAACCAATTTTTCATTGGTTTTACCCGAAAAAACATTTACAATTCGTTGTCTCAAACTCGAAGGATGCAAATTGAACATTTCGCTTCCGTTGTGATAAAACGTAAAATATATTTTGGGGTGTGCCAAGGCTACGCGCTGAAACTCATCAATAATATGGCGGTATTCCACGGTATCCGATTTCAAGAAATTGCGACGGGCTGGTATATTAAAAAATAAATTTTTTACTCCAAACGAAGTTCCTTTTGGTAAAACGGCCACATCTTGCGACACAAATTTACTACCTTCGATAACAATATGAGTTCCTAGTTCTTCTTGGTCTTGCTTAGTTTTCATTTCTACATGTGCAATCGCAGCAATCGATGCTAATGCTTCGCCACGAAACCCTTTGGTATGCAATGAAAATAAATCTTCGGCTTGGCGAATTTTAGAAGTGGCGTGACGTTCAAAACACAAACGCGCATCGGTGACGCTCATTCCTTTTCCGTTATCAATGACTTGAACCAAAGATTTTCCGGCGTCTTTCAAAATTAACTTGATATCATTCGCTCCGGCATCGACGGCATTTTCCAGCAATTCTTTAACTACCGAAGCAGGTCGCTGAACGACTTCTCCAGCGGCAATTTGATTAGCAACGTGATCAGGAAGCAATTGAATAATACTCGGCATTAAAAAAATGGTTTAAAGTTTAAGGTTTAAGGTTTAAACCCAAAGTTCACAAATTTAAGTAATTTCTATTGGGATTACTACCTAAATAAATCATAAAAAAACAAAAAACCTATACCATCAATAGAATAGTATAGGTTTTAAGAATTGTAAATTTATTTTTATTCTTCAATCATCGTCAAACCTTCGATTTGCAAAGGACCTGTTGACAATAATTGTTGATTCTTCAATTGGTGACTAAAGGATGCTTGATGTCTCAAATACGCCATTTTTATAGCTGCAATGGCCGCTTCAGTTCCTTTATTTCCGTGTTTTCCGCCACTTCTGTCTATGGATTGTTGCATCGTATTATCGGTCAAAACGCAAAAAATAACTGGAATATCCGTTTCTACATTCAGGTCTTTGATTCCCTGAGAAACCGCTTCGCATACAAAATCAAAATGTTTGGTTTCCCCTTGAATGACACATCCAATGGCGATTACAGCATCAACATTTTGAGTCTGTAACATTTTTTTTGCTCCATAAATGAGTTCAAAACTCCCTGGAACATTCCAACGAATAATGTGTTCCGATGGTACTTCGTTTTCTAAAAGCCCTTTAACCGCCCCAAAGCAAAGACCTTCGGTTATGTTGTCATTCCATTCTGAAACAACAATCCCAAACCGAAAATTTTTCGCGTCTGGGATTGTGTTTTTATCGTATTCGGATAAATTTTTATTTATAGTTGCCATCTTTAATTTAAGATTTTAAAGTTTAGATTTCAGAATGTAAAAATACGAATCTAAAATCTTAAATCTGCAATCTAAAATTATTTTATTGTGCTAATCCAATCAATACATCAATTGTAGCTGCTTCTGGCGAAGATTCGAAATTGTCTTTAATATCTGTAAAATATTTCAACGCCTCCTCTTTATTTCCTAATGTCAAAGCTGTTTTTCCAGCTTTCAACAAGAAACGTGGTGTAGTAAAATCATTTTTATCAGATTCAGCTGCTTTTACATAATTTTCCAAAGCCTCTTTAGGCTGATTTTTTTGCGAATAAGCATCTCCTATTGCTCCTTTTGCCATAGCATTCAAAACCACATCTTCCGATTTGAATTTCCCTAAATAGTCAATAGCTTCTGTATATTTTCCGGTGTTTAAATAAGCAACTCCAGCATAGTAATTAGCCAAATTTCCAGCATCTGTTCCTGAATATTCGTCAGCAATTTTTATAAATCCAAATTTACCCTCAGAACCATTCAATGATAATTTATACAAAGAATCACTGGCAACTCCTTCGGTAGCTTTTTGAAAATTTTGTTGTGCAATAAACATTTCATTTGCAGCCTCATCTTCTTTTGGCGCAGCTACAAATTTTTGGTAGGCCAAATATCCAACGGTCACTAATGCAATAGCACCAACAAATCCTATAATAATCCTTTGATTTTTGGCTACAAAATCTTCTGTTTTTGAAGCAGATGCATCCAATGTGGAGAAAACTTCAGCGGTTGTACTATTTTTTTCTAATACATTTATATCTTCGGTAACTTCCTTAACTTCTTTTTCTTTTGCTGGTTTGTATCCTCTTTTATTATAAGTAGCCATTTAAATTTTAATTTAGTGAGCCGCAAAAATAAAATTTTTATTCGTATCGTCATAAAAAAATTGGCTTTATATTTAAATAAAATTACATTATCCTTTATTTAAGTGTTCCTTTCTTTCTGTTTGAAAAATATTTAGCATTTGAAAATGTGTAAAAGTAATTTTTATCGATATTTTTCAATAATTTGCACCCACTTAAAAAAACAATCGGAAAGCACTAATTTTCTGTTCCAGCAAGACCTAAAAATGTATTTAAAAAAGATTTCATTATTCAATTACAAAAATTTTTCTGAAGCAGATTTTGAATTTGTGGGCAAAATAAATTGTTTTGTGGGCAAAAACGGAATTGGAAAAACCAATGTATTGGATGCCATATATCATTTGTCTTACGGGAAAAGTTATTTCAATCCCTTGGCGGTTCAAAACATCAAACACGGAGAAGAATTTTTCGTCATCGATGGTGAATTTGAAATCAACGACAGAAACGAACAAATCATTTGCAGCCTCAAAAAAGGTCAGAAAAAAATATTGAAACGCAACGGAAAAGTCTATGATAAATTTTCGGAACACGTTGGCTTTATTCCTTTGGTAATCATTTCGCCTGCCGACCGAGATTTGATTGTGGAAGGTAGTGAAACCCGCAGAAAGTTTATGGACAGTGTTATTTCGCAATTGGATTCTCAATATTTAAAACAACTCATTCAGTACCAAAAAGTGATGAGTCAGCGCAATGCTTTATTGAAATATTTTGCATTGAATTTTGTTTTTGACAACGACACACTTTCTATATATAATGAGCAACTCGATACTTTTGGGAAATACATTTTCGAAAAAAGAAAAGACTTTATCGAACAATTTATTCCAATTTTCAATACACATCATCAAGCCATTACGGATTCACAAGAAACGGTTCAATTGGTTTACGAAAGTTATTTATTCGAGAATAATTTGCTGACACTTTTAGAAGAAAACATCAATAAAGACAAGGCTTTGCATTACACCAGCGTTGGAATTCACAAAGACGATCTATCATTTGAGATTGACAATTTTCCTATCAAGAAATTTGGCTCGCAAGGGCAACAAAAATCGTTTTTAATTGCTTTGAAATTGGCACAATTCGAATTTCTAAAAACACAAAGTGGCTTGAAACCCATTTTATTATTCGATGATATTTTTGATAAATTAGACGAAAGTCGTGTTGCTAAAATTGTCGAAATGGTCAACAGCGACACTTTTGGGCAGTTGTTTATTTCGGATACACATCCTGAAAGAACCGAGAAAATCGTAAAATCGACCCATCAGACTTACAAAATTTTCAATCTGTAAATTGTTACTATTTTAACTTTTAGATTCAAAATCTGAGAAAGAAATTACTTATTTTAGCCTTTTAAATATTAAATTCAAACTATAATGAAACTGCTCCCTAAATTTTTAATTTTAATACTCTCCGTTTCGATTCTATCCTGCAAAGGACAAACGTCAAAAAACACAAAAGACATTGATCCGAAGACTTTTTCTGAAAAAATAACAGCAACACCAAACGCACAAATTATTGATGTTAGAACACCCCAAGAATTTGCTGGCGGACATCTCGACAACGCTGTAAATATCGATTGGCTTGGCGATAATTTTGAAGCAAATGTTCAAAAATTAGACAAGACAAAACCTGTTTTTGTATATTGTAAAACCAGCAATAGAAGTCCGCAAGCAGCTGCAAAATTAGAAGAATTAGGATTCAAAACCATCTATAACATGCAAGGGGGCTTATTAAAATGGGATGCCGAAGGATTATCTAAACCCACCGATAGAATCATTGGAGTTTGTAGTCAGGAATATGCCGAATTATTAAATACCGACAAAAAAGTATTGGTAGATTTTTATGCCGATTGGTGTGCGCCTTGCAAAAAAATGTCCCCTTACCTTTTGAAAATGCAAAAAGAAATGTCTGATAAAGTAACCATTATCCGATTGAATGCCGATGAGAATCCTACCTTGATTAAAGAAATGAAAATCTTGGAACTTCCTACGCTTATTTTATATGAAAATAAGGCAATCAAATGGCAAAATTCGGGTTACATCAGCGAAGAAGATTTGAAAAAACAACTGCAATAATCAACGAAATATGCTTTCAAAAGACAGTTTACAATTTCTAGATGATTTAAAAGCCAACAACAATAGAGATTGGTTTTTGGACAATAAAAAACGTTACGAAGTTTTCAAAAAAGACTATCAACAATTAGTTGGTGATTTTCTGGATGCCATGAAACCGCTCGACCCTTCGCTAGAAATGCTTGAAGTCAAAAATTGTACTTTTAGAATCAATCGTGACATTCGGTTTTCGAAAGATAAATCGCCTTACAAAGATCATATTGGAGTTTGGTTGTCAAGCGGCGCCAAGGGAAAAAATCGTTCTGGTTATTATGTTCATATTGCCAGAGCTGGCAGTTTCATCGCTGGTGGATTCTACTGTCCCGAAGCCGAAGATTTGAAAAAAGTCCGTAAAGAAATCGCCTATTTCTATGAAGATTTAGAGGAAATTATCCAAAATAAAAACTTCAAAAAGGAATTTGCTGATTTTGATAGAAACGAAGCAAACTTACTAAAAAACCCACCCCGAGGTTACGAAAAAGAACATCCTGCGATAGAATTCTTGAAATTAAAAAGCTTCGAAACTTCTCAAAAATTTGACATTAATGAAGTTACCAAAGAAGATTTTGTGTCCAAAATGGCCAAAAAATTAATTGTCTTGAAACCCTTGAACGATTTTATCAATCGAGCCTTAACCTCCGAAGAATAAACAATACATGGCAAAAAGAAAAAAAATACTTTTTCTCGGAGAAACATACAGAGCTGACGCTATTACTTGGATGAACGGACTGAAAGAATTTGGCGATTTCGAAATTGTAACTTGGGAATTGAAAACGCCAAACCACAGTTTTTTTAGCCGTTCTTTTCGAATTTTAGAGTTTTGTACGGGACTTTTCCAAATTAAGAAACTAATAAAATTGCAGCAACCCGATATGATCATTGCCGAAAGAACCACCAGTTATGGTTTTCTTGCTGCTTTATCGGGTGTGAAACCTGTGGCGATTGCACAACAAGGAAGAACCGATTTGTGGCCCGAAAAATCCATTTTGTTGCCTCTTAAAAAAATTATCCAAAATTACGCTTTCGAAAAAGCCGACTTGATTCACGCTTGGGGACCCGTGATGACCATTTCGATGCGAGTTGCCAATGTAGATATGACCAAAGTTTTGGTCTTGCCAAAAGGTATCGATTTGGAACAATTTGGAAATACAAAAAACACTTCTTCTCCAAAATTAACAGCTATTGTAACTCGTTCGCTAATGCCCGAATACCGCCACGATGTAATTCTACAAGCCTTTGGGATGCTAAACCAAAGAGGAATTGATTTTGAATTGACCATTGTTGGAGACGGAAAATTGCTACCAATATTAAAAGAATTAGCAACAAAATTAAACATTGAAAACAAGGTGAATTTTATGGGTCGAATTCCAAATACAAATTTACCCGAACTATTACAACAATCCGATTTTTACATCAGTATGCCCATAACCGAAGGCGTTTCAGCCTCTTTATTTGAGGCAATGGCTTCTAATTGTTATCCCGTCGTGACTGATATTCCGGGAAATCAAAGTTGGATCAAACACCGAGAAAACGGTCAATTAGTAACCATTGATGACACTGAAATGCTGGCCAACGAACTTCTTTGGGCTTTTGAAAACAGCTCATATCGAAATGAAGCCGTCATAAAAAACAGAAAATTTGTGGAAGAAAATGCAAATTACAAAATCAATATGAAAATTATTGCCAACAAGTATCACGAATTAATTAATACAAAAAATAATTAATTATGTGTGGAATTAATGGAATCTTGCATTTGCAATCACAAAAAAAGGTGGATGAACGCAGTTTAACAAAAATGCGTGATTCACTTGAACATCGTGGACCTGACGACAAAGGATTGTTTATCGAAAATAATATTGGTTTGGGACACCGAAGGCTTTCTATTTTAGATGTTTCTGCGGCTGGACACCAACCGTTTCTTTCGGATAATGCTCGTTATGCAATGGTTTATAATGGCGAAATATACAATTTCAAAGACTTTTATCCTGAATTAAAAAACAATGGATTTAACATTCGAACCAGTTCTGATACTGAGGTTTTGTTGAAATTATTCGAATTGTATGGCACGAAAATACTGAACCGCCTCAACGGAATGTTTGCTTTTGTTATTTGGGATAAGAAAGAACGAAAACTGACAGCAGTTCGCGACAGAATGGGAGTTAAACCTTTATATTACTCCTTTTACAATGAAACTTTCTATTTTGCTTCTGAACAAAAAGCGCTTTTTACAGCTGGAGTTCCAATAAAAATGGCGAAAGACGGAATGGAAGAATACATATTCAACCGTTTTGTAGCTGGAGAAAATACGTTGTATGAAAATATTAAAAAAATTCTTCCTGGACACATTTTGACTATTCACGAAAGTGGTAAAGTAAACACTGAAAAATGGTGGGATTTAAAAGCAGAAATTCAAAACCAGCCCAAAATTAAAAATCCTGTGGAATGGTATCGGGAAACTTTTGACGATTCCATCAAATTACGAATGGTGAGCGATGTTCCTGTTGGTGTTTTATTGAGTGGCGGACTCGATTCCTCCTCGATTTTGGCTTCATTAAATCAACAAAAATTCAAAGACATTCAAACTTTTAATATTGGTTTCAAAGAAAAAGAACACAACGAGTCCCATTTGGCCAAAATGATGTCGAACAAATTTGGCTATAGTTTTCATACCATGTTCTTAGAAGATACTGCTCTTTTCGATAAGCTGATTAATTCCACTTATTTTCAAGACGAACCCATTATGCACTTGAGCGAACCACATATTTTGGCACTCGCTGAACTGGCAAAACCTTCGGTAAAAGTGTTGCTTTCAGGCGAAGGTGCAGATGAGTTGATGGGTGGTTATGTAAGATACAAAGCCTTGAAATACCCGTCTTTATTGAATTCGATTGGGACAATAGGCCATATGGATTATTTCACGACAAAGCCGCGATATGAAAAACTGGCTCGCTATTCACAAATAAAAAATAACGATGATTTAGTGCTGTATAATAGTTGCAATATTTATCCAAATGACATTGCTACTACTTTTGGAATTATCAATCCTCCAAAAAATGAATACCGAAATCAAATCCTAGAAGATGCAAAATCGTTGTATCCCAATAATCTGAGAAGACAAGCTCTTTATTTCGACCAACACACTTATTTATGCTCGCTACTCGACCGGAATGACCGTTGTACGATGGGCGCTTCGATTGAATGCAGAGAACCATTTTTGGACCAAAGACTCATTGTGGGATTAGGTTCATTGGATGATAAATGGCTTTTTACTGGTAAAAAATGGAAATTCATTCTAAAATCAGCTATGAAAGAGAGGCTTCCTGAAGAAATTCTTAACTTCAAAAAAGTGGGATTGAGTGTGCCTTGGGGTGATTACTTATTAAAAAGCCCGGGATTCATCGAAGAACTGGAATCTTTTTCGAAAAGTGACTTGTTCAAGATGCCGTATTTTGAAAATATTGATGCCAAAAAACTCGTTCAAAATTTACGAAAAGGGGAAACCAAGATGATTCCTTACATTATGCCTCTATTTATGATGCATATTTGGCAAAAAACATACACTAATAAATTTTAATTCGTATTTTTGTTATCCCAAGTTTGCCCTAATTTAACAAAAAAAATCGAATGAGTGTATTCAATTTTAAACCTACAAAAAATCAAATTGAAATTTTTGAACACAATGTTGCAGAAATTTTAAAGATTGATTTCCCAGAAATTAAAGAAGCGTTAGAATTATCTTCAAAAATTTATTCTTTACAATTCTCTAAAAAACCTAACGGAATATGTTTGTCACGTGCTTATAATGAGAAAATTCTTCGAGCGCAAAAAACCAATTTTGATTTGTATGGCCTGAAGGTATTCAATAAAAAAAATAAAGAATATGAAGATATAACTTTATTTTTTAGCGACAACTTATTGACTCTTATCGAAATAGAAAATCCAAAAAAATTTCACAAAACCTATGATTATACCAAATTGCAAATTGGAGAACTTAAAACAAAACCAATTTCTTTTGAAAATCTAGACACAAAAATCGCACGGGATATTCTGAAAAATGTATCCAAAAACAAATTAAAACAATTAGATATAGAAGATGCTATTGAAATTGAATGTAACGAAAATTTATACTATACCATTTTGGATATGGAAAATGGCAATTACATAGCTGTCGATAAAAATGAAAAGGTGTATCGCTTAAATCACGAACATATTGAAAAAATTAAAAAAATTTCAAACAATATTGATGACTTTTTTGAATTATACAAAGGGAGCAAATTAAATTTGATTGAACTAATGTATAATCTACCCAAAACGCATTCCCTTTATGAAAATACAAACTAATTTTTCTTTAAAAAACTACAATACTTTTGGTATCGAAGCCAAAGCAAACCAATTCGTTGCTGTTCACAATACGACAGAATTAAGATGCATTTTAGAACAAAATAAATCTAAAAAAAAGTTTATTCTTGGTGGTGGAAGCAATATGCTTTTGACTCAAGATATCGATGCTTTGGTGATTCACGTTGATTTGAAAGGTAAAAAAATCATCAAGGAAGACGACGATTTTGTTTGGGTCGAAAGTCAAGCTGGCGAAAACTGGCACGAATTTGTCCTTTGGACCATCGACCAAAACTTGGGTGGATTGGAAAATATGTCATTGATTCCGGGAAATGTGGGTACGACTCCAGTACAAAACATTGGTGCTTATGGAACCGAAATCAAAGACACTTTCGATTCTTGCGAAGCAATGACCATTGAAAATCAAGAAATGAGAACCTTTACCAAAGCCGAATGTCATTTTGGTTATCGCGAAAGTGTTTTTAAAAATGAGGCAAAAGACCAATACATTATCACATCGGTGGTTTTCAAACTAACGAAACGCAACCATAAAATTAATACTTCATATGGCGATATTACAGCTGAATTGGCCAAAAATAATATCACGAATCCAACTTTAAAAGAAATTAGCAATGCTGTAATTGCCATTCGACAAAGTAAATTGCCTGATCCAAAAGAATTGGGTAATAGCGGCAGTTTCTTTAAAAATCCAATCCTTTTGAAATCTGATTTTGAGAAAATACATCAGCAGTTTCCAGAAATGAAATATTACGACGTTTCTGAAACCGAAGTCAAAGTCCCCGCTGGTTGGCTCATCGAACAAGCTGGATTTAAGGGAAAACGTTTTGGTGATGCTGGAATTCACAAGAACCAAGCTTTGGTTTTAGTAAATTACGGAAACGCAACAGGACAGGAAATTTTGGATGTTTCCAAAAACATTCAAGAAACTATTTTTAAGACTTTTGGCATTCATATAGAAGCGGAAGTGAATGTAATTTAGCCTCAAAATTTTAAAAATTAGAGTTTAGATTTGAGATTTGAATAATCTGAAACTAATTGCCGTTTATCGATGGTTTATTGACAATGGATAATTATCTTTGTACCCATTTTAAAAGAAGCCAAGCCTATATGTTACTCATTACTTTATATTTTTTTATTGTTGTAGTTGCCATTCAACTTGCGTATTATCTGATTGTTTTTGGGAAATTTGCTTTCGCCAAAACACAGAAATCAAATCCAAAAAGAATCTCGATTTCGGTCATTGTTTGTGCTAAAAACGAAGCCGAAAATGTAATTCGCTATATTCCTTTGCTGGCAGAACAAGATTATCACGATTATGAAATCATCTTGATTGACGATGCTTCTAGCGACCATACATTGGATATTTTTGAAGAATTTGAGAAACAATATTCCAACGTTCGACTAGTAAAAGTAAAAAACAACGAAGCCTTTTGGGGCAACAAAAAATATGCTCTGACATTAGGAATAAAAGCGTCCAAAAAAGATTATTTGTTGTTTATTGACGCCGATTGTTATCCCGCTTCAAAAGATTGGATTACTACAATGAGTTCTCAATTTACGATGCAAAAAACGATCGTTTTGGGTTATGGAGCATATGAAAAAGTAGCCAATTCTTTCTTGAATAAAATCATCCGTTTTGAAACACTTTTAACGGCAGTTCAATACTTTTCTTGGGCAAAAATAGGAAAACCCTATATGGGAATCGGTCGCAATTTGGCCTACAAAAAAGACGAATTCTTCAATGTAAACGGATTTATCAGTCACATTCAGGTTCGTTCTGGCGACGATGACTTATTCATCAATCAGGTGGCGACGAGCAAAAACACCACTATTTGTTACAATCCGGAAAGTTTCACATATTCGCAACCGAAAACAACTTTCAAAGGTTGGTTTACCCAAAAACGAAGACACGTTTCCACCGCCCTATTATACAAACCTTTTGACAAAGTCCAGCTGACTTTATTTTATGTTTCGCAGTTGTTATTTTTCATTTTAGCCGTCGTTTTATTGGCCTTTCAATTCCAATGGATTATTGTTTTAAGTTTGGTTGGATTCCGCTATCTATTCACTTGGATAGTTTTGGGCTTCTCGGCTGGAAAATTAAAAGAAAAAGATGTGATGTATTGGTTTCCCATTATCGAAATTGTTCTTATCTTCACACAGTTGAATATCTTCATCACTAATCTTTTTTCAAAACCAGTACATTGGAAATAAACAATCAGATAGAAAAAGCGAAAAAAGGCGATCAAGTAGCCTTCACTTTTCTATTGGATTATTACTGGAATGAGGTCTATGGTTTTATGCTCAAACGCACCGAAAACGAAACCAATGCCGAAGATATCACTATCGAAACCTTCTCAAAAGCTTTTGACAAAATAGCCAGTTACAATCCGGAATTTCAGTTCAATACTTGGCTGATTGCCATTGCCAAAAACGTTCACATTGATTTATTGCGAAAAAAGAAATCGTCTCTTTTTATCGAAATTACCGATGACGAAGACCTGCAAGCCTACAATATTGCCGACACCACTCCCTCGGCGGAAGATGAATTGATTACAGAGCAAAACCTTTCGCAGTTATTGCAATTCATCAAAGAACTCAAACCGCATTATCAGGAAGTGATTCAGCTTCGTTATTTTCAGGAAATGAGTTATCAGGAAATCGCCAACAAAATTGACGAACCCCTGAGCAACGTCAAAATAAAACTGCTTCGCGCCAAGAAACTTTTGGCAGAAATTATTCAGGATAAGCGGTAATTTGGGGTAAAAACCACCCAAATTTAAACACACGTCAGGAAGAAAAGCATCCAACAAATTAAAAGTCCTTTTGATTATTTATGAATTAAAAATCCTATATTTGGGAATAAATAAAGCCTGAAGTTTATCAGACAAAGCCACCTAATTTAGGGGTGATAAGTCTGATTTTGTGAGACCTATATACAATTCATAGGCAATGCTAACAACCTCATTTAAAATATAATGAATTTAATTTTCGCTAAACTTTTTGAAAGATATGTAAAATGGAATTATCCAGCTAGATTTAGTATAACAATGTATATTAGTGTTTTTTATTTCTTTCTAGCATTCCTTATTTTGTTGCCAACTAAAACATATATTGACCACCAAATATTTAACAACGAAATTCATTACGAGAAGTCAACGATATTGATTATGGTATTTGGGTTGTTAACAGCAATTATATTTTTTGTTTATATCGGTTACATAAAAAATAACTACATTCAAAAATTGTCGGAAAAATATAAGAAAAGAAGTGTAAACAAGGCTTTGCTTTTTTTTATAGTCACATTCGCACCTGTGATTCTTATGGTATTAGCTGGAATAATTACAGTTTTGCTAAATGGAGGATCAATATTAGGGAATGAAATAAATGGTTACTTTGAATAGAAATAAAAGCACAGCCTATAACAGCAGCTGTCTGTGTCTATTGTGGAGTTTAGTGGAATTACCGTTTCGCATCAACATTCTGCAAAACCGAAAATTGAAAGGTTACGAACCTCCACAAGAGACCACAAGCAGCGAGACGTTATATTTTTTAACAACAAAAACGCCAAGAAAAAACAACTTTTCTTGGCGTATTTATTTTGTTCAAACCCGTAATTATTTTAAAATCTGCGCAGCATGAGCCTTAGTTTTCACATCTGAAATTACGTCTTCAATAATACCATTTTCGTCAATGACAAACGTGGTTCTGTGGATTCCATCATATTCTTTTCCCATAAACTTTTTGGAACCCAAACTCCAAAAGCTTGAATAACTGATTTGGGCAATTGGCTTAATGAAAAGTTGGGTTTGTATTTGGAAGATTTGGCAAATCCGAAGAATGGTCTTAATTTAGTCCCAAACAAACTTTAGTAACAGAAC
>DAORUG010000033.1:0-24376 GCA_035433125.1 Flavobacterium sp. | reverse complement strand
CTTTTTATGGTGTAACTAAATTGGCTGCCGAACAGTTAGTTTTAGCTAGCAGTCGAGCGGGAAAAATCAAAGCTTGTTCCTTGAGATTGTATTCGGTTTATGGACCACGAGAAAGACCTGAGAAATTATATACAAAATTGATTGCTAATGCTTTTAATAACATTCCGTTTCCTTTGTTTAAAGGTAGTGAAAAGCACTTGCGAAGTTTTACTTATGTTCAAGATATCGTCGATGGTGTGGTGAGCGTTATTGGAAAAGAAGATTTGGTCAATAATGAAATCATAAATTTAGGCACCGAAGTTGAGAATACAACTCTGCAAGGAATCGAAATTGTCGAACAAATTCTAAATAAAAAAATTGCTATTCAAGTTGTTGATGCTAGAGCTGGCGACCAAATGCGAACCAATGCAGTAATTGACAAAGCTAGAAAATTATTAAATTATAATCCGCAAACGAGTTTGAAAGAAGGTTTAGAAGAGCAAGTAAAATGGTATCAGGATAATTTCTTGTAATTTTGATACACATTCAATAATTCTTGAGCGGCTGCAAAAGGAGATATTTCATCAGCCGAAACGGCTTTTTTTGTTGATTCTAAAAGTTTTTGAATTTCAGGATGATTGTAAAAGTTGGTCTTCAATTGTTCGTTAATGGTTTCTAACATCCAATATTGATTTTGCTCCTTTCGTTTTTCAAAGAAATAATTATTTCCTTTTGTAAGTTCCAAAAACTTCTCCATCGTTAGCCAAACTTCTGGAATTCCGTCCTGAGTTATGGCGCTACAAGTTGAAGTTGTTGGCGTCCATCCTGATTTTTTTGCAGGAAATAAATGCAAAGCCTGATTGAATTCTACTTTTGCTAAATTTGCTTTTTTAATATTATCACCATCGGCTTTGTTGATAATAATAGCATCAGCCATTTCCATAATTCCACGTTTTATGCCTTGCAATTCGTCGCCAGCTCCCGAAATTTTTAATAATAAAAAGAAATCTACCATACTATGAACGGCAGTTTCGCTTTGGCCAACGCCAACCGTTTCGATAAGAATTGTGTCAAATCCGGCAGCTTCGCAAAGTGTGATTGTTTCACGAGTTTTTCGTGCCACACCACCCAACGTTTCTCCCGAAGCCGATGGTCTAATGTAGGCATTTGGGTCTTTTACCAATTCTTCCATTCGGGTTTTATCGCCCAGAATACTTCCGTGAGAAATTGTGCTAGACGGGTCAACGGCGAGAACTGCCACTTTTTTTCCTAACGAAGTCAAATGTTTTCCAAAAGCTTCAATAAAAGTACTTTTTCCAACACCGGGAACCCCTGTGATTCCTATTCTTACCGATTTGTTGGCAAAGGGCAAGCAAGCGTTGATAATTTCATTGGCTTTCGCCAAATGGTTGGCATTTGTACTTTCGACCAAAGTAATTGCTCGGCTTAAATCAGCAATATTTCCAGTTAAAATCCCGTCAATTAATTCTTTTGAAGAAAGTTGTTTTTTTCTGAATTTTTGGATTTGCTCCACAGCATTTAGACTGACAATTTCTGGTGGAGAAATTCCGGCTTTTTCGTGAAGTGCTGAGTGTTTTTTCTTTTCGTTTTTCAAAACTTAAAAATCGTTTAGGTAAAATTAGTGTTTAAATATGAATTAAATTTTTTAGCTGTAAATTTAATATGTTTTTGGTTTCAATTTGAAGTGTCAATAAAGTAAAAATGGAATCAAAATTTTTAGAATTTATTTTGTGAATTGCATAAGAATAGATTAATTATTTATATGGTGTTAATGATTAATTTTCTATATCCTAATAATTTAGAAGTATTATTTTAGATATTTAAAAATAAATCATTTATTTTTTTGATATGTAAAAATAATTCATACTTTTGTTAAACAATCGGTTGTATTTATACAACCGATTGTTTAACAAAAACATATTTAAATAACAACCTTAAAAAATTTTTTATTATGATGAACTTTACTAAAAAAATTTTACTAACCGCTACTTTAGTAGCAACTTCTTTTGGTTATGCACAAGACACTATGACTGCAGTTGATTTTCCTACTTCAGTAGCTTTGGGATCAACACAAACTGTTAAATTTAATTACACTGCTAGTGCAGATGCTACGTGCGAGATTCAGATTGTTCCCTTAGATGCGGGTGGTAATACTGTGTATGATGGAGCAATGAGTTATAAAACCGGTATTCCGGTACCTGCAGCAGCAACGACAACTCTTTTTACTACAACAGTAAATATTGCTGCTGCAATTCCACAAAAATTTATTGATGCTGGTTACACTAGCTACAGATGGTTTACATGGATAAAAGTTGGAGATGTAACAACTTATTTACAAAGTGCTACTCAATATGTAAGTTTTACGGGTGGATTGGGACTAGAATCTTTTGTAAACCCAAGCGAAATGTATGTAAACAAGGCTACAAAATCACTTGTTGTGAATAAATCAGGTGTTTATGAGTCTGCATCTGTATATGACGTAACAGGTAAAACGGTTATGAATATTAAGCTTACTAATGCTTCTAACGTAGATTTGTCTAAATTAACAACTGGAGTATACATTTTAGTAACTAACGACAACAAAAAAATCAAATTTATGTTGTAGTCGATCCAAAAAAAAATAATTAGAGCCAGCTCATTGAGCTGGCTTTTTTTATCTTAAAATTGTCAAAGACTTTTGAGATAAAAAAAATGTTTTAGGAATAGTATATAAAGTTGAGCATCAATAATCAATTGTATTTGTTTTCTTAGTATTAAGACTATCTTCTTGGTTATAATTATTAAAAAAAGTCAGTTCGAAACTGATATCATATTTTTTAAACTAATTCATTTATTTTAGCATATTGCAATAAAATAATGGTTTTGGCATCTTTTATTCCGCCAGTTGCAATCAACTCATAAGCTTCTTCAAAAGCCATTTCGATTACTTCTATTTCTTCTTGCTCGTGCTCTAATCCACCACCTTCGTGAACTTTCATCGAAGCATCATATTCGCCAACGTATAGATGTAAAATTTCGGTTACGGCTCCCGGAGATATAAAAGTTTCCATAATTTTTTGAACCGATTTTATACGATACCCAGTTTCTTCTTCGGTTTCCCGAATGATACATTGTTCAGGATGGTCTTGGTCGAGAAGCCCAGCGCAAACTTCAATCATCATGCCATTTTTGTTGCCGTTGAGATAGGCAGGAAGTCTAAATTGTCGTGTAAGAATGATTGTTTTTTGTTGGCTATTGTAGAGTAATATTGCAGCGCCATTTCCACGGTCGTATACTTCTCTTTTTTGGGTAATCCAAACGCCGTCTTTTCTTAAGAAATCGAATGTTACTTTGTTTAATAAGTACCAATTGTCGGAAAGTAACTCGGTTTGTTTTATTTTTATTTTTGGGTTGTTCATTTGACGTGATTGTTAAAAAAAACGTCCCGATAAATCGAGACGTTAAGGTTTTTATTTTAGAATTGTTTGCTTTCTATCTGGTCCAACAGAAATAATTTTTATAGGAACTTCGACTTCTTTTTCTATAAATTCGATATATTCTTTTAATTCGATAGGCAATTGATCGTAGGTAGTCATTTCTGTTAAATCAGCTTGCCATCCTTTGAATTCTTTATAAATAGGAGTTACGTTTTCCGTTTCAATATTGTAAGGAAAATGAGAAATTGCTTTGCCTTTGTAGTTGTATTGTGTGCACACTTTCAGGGTTGGAAATCCAGAAAGAATATCACCTTTCATCATCATCAATTGGGTTACACCATTAATTTGAACCGCATATTTTAAAGCGACTAAATCCAACCATCCGCAACGGCGTTTTCTTCCTGTTACAGAGCCATATTCATTTCCAACTCTAGCCATTGTTTCTCCGTCTTCGTCGAAAAGTTCTGTTGGAAAAGGACCGCTTCCTACACGAGTTACATATGCTTTGAAAATTCCATATACTTCTTTGATTTTATTTGGTGCAATTCCTAATCCTGTGCAAGCACCAGCAGCTGTAGTATTAGATGAAGTTACATAAGGATAAGTGCCAAAATCTACATCAAGCAATGAACCTTGAGCGCCTTCGCATAAAATTGATTTTCCGGCTCTTTGGGCTTGGTTGATGTATTCTTCGCTGTCAATAAATTCTATTTGTTTCAATTCCTCGATGGCTTCGAAGAATTCTTTTTCCATTTCTTCTAAATTGTACTGAATGTTGACATCGTAGAATTTGATCATTTCTTCGTGCTTGTTGGCCAATGCACGGTATCTTTCATTGAAATCTTCTAGTTCAATATCTCCAACACGGATACCATTTCTACCGGTTTTGTCCATATAAGTTGGACCAATTCCTTTAAGAGTAGAGCCAATTTTTGCTTTTCCTTTAGCCGCTTCTGAGGCTGCATCAAGCAAGCGGTGTGTAGGTAAAATTAAATGTGCTTTTCTTGAAATGATTAATTTGGATTTGATGTCCATATTAAATTTGGCCAATCCTTCGATTTCTTTTTGAAAAACAACAGGATCAATTACGACTCCATTTCCAATAATATTTACGGCAGTTTTATGAAAAATACCTGAAGGTATAGTTCTTAAAACGTGTTTTATTCCGTCAAATTCTAATGTATGTCCCGCATTGGGTCCACCTTGAAAACGAGCTATAATATCATATTTTGAGGTAAGGACGTCAACAATTTTTCCTTTTCCTTCGTCTCCCCATTGTAATCCTAATAATAAATCTGCGGTCATTCTATTTGTTGTTTGTAGTTAGTTTGTTATTTCGTTCTTTCGTTTTGTTCCGTATAAATATAAGGAGTGATGTGTGATTTCAATATCGAATATTTCTTCGATGGTTTTTTTGATCGTTTGAATTCTTGGGTCACAAAACTCGATTACTTCGCCAGTATCGGTCATTATAATGTGATCGTGTTGCTTGTCGAAATATGATTTTTCGTAATGTGCCTGATTTTGTCCAAATTGATGTTTGCGCACCAAACCCGATTCTAATAAAAGCTCTATGGTATTATAAAGAGTGGCTCTACTCACACGGTAGTTTTTATTTTTCATCTTGATATATAGATTTTCAATATCAAAATGTTCTTCACTTTCGTATATTTCTTGAAGTATAGCATAGCGCTCAGGCGTTTTGCGATGTCCTTTGTTCTCAAGATACTTTGTAAAAACATTTTTTACAATTTCTTGATTACTGCTATTATCAACTGAAATTTGTGTCATATCCTGCAAAGATAAATTATATTTTTTAGTTTAGAAGTTTAAGAGTTTAAAAGTTTAGCCACTAAATGCATATCAATCATAACTTTCACCCTTTTCTTAATTTTTATATTCACGTGTCACTTTATCTACACCATCTATTTGTTTGATATTATCAATTAATTTTTTCAAAATATTGTTGTTTTGAACGATTACTGCTATTTGTCCGTTAAAAATTCCAGCCTCACCACTCAACGAAATACTTTGAATATTGACATTCATATTATCCGAAATTACTTTAGTGAGTTTGTTGGTAAGACCAATAGTATCCATTCCGGTAATGTGTAAAATAGCCTTAAATTCTTGTTGCGAAGAGTCAATCCATTTGGCCTGCATAATTCTATAAGCATAATTCGATTGAAGACTTATTGAATTTGGGCAGTCTCTTTTATGAACTTTAATTCCTTCGTTTATAGTGATAAAACCAAATACTTCGTCTCCAGGAATAGGATTGCAGCAAGTGGACAATTTATAATCCAGTTTGTCTTGGTCTGGGCCAAAAACTAACATGTCATAATTACTATTCAGCACTTGTTTGTGAATGTCTTCATTTGCTGTACTGGCTGAACGTTTGATTTTACTTTTGAAAAAATTAATAAAAGTGTTGCTTTTCTGAGAAGCGTAATCCTTTAATTGTTGGTTTTCGATAGCACCAACTCCCACACGATAAAACAAATCCAGACTTGTTTTTAGTTTGAAAAAATTGACTAATTCATTCACCACAGATTCACTCAAAGTAATTTTTAAGTGTTTCAGTTTTCGAGTGAGTATTTCTTTTCCTTCCTCGGCAATTTTTTTTGTGTTTTCGTTTAGAACGTTTTTAATTTTATTTTTCGCTCTCGAAGTGGTCACATAATCCAGCCAGTTGATGGTTGGTTTTTGGTATTGGGAGGTAATAATTTCTATTTGATCACCACTTTTTAATTCGTGATTCAAAGGAACCAGTTTTCCGTTGACACGCGTTCCTCGGGTTCGAATTCCCACTTCGGAGTGGATACTGAAAGCAAAATCAAGGGATGTCGCACCTTTTGGCAATGATTTTATTTCTCCTTTTGGAGTAAACACAAAGATTTCTTTGGAATATAAATTCATTTTAAAATCTTCAACAAAATCAACCGCATTGGTTTCAGGGTTTTCTAAAGCTTCTTTTAGCAAATTGAGCCAAAGGTCTAAACCACTATCTTCCGAGCCTCCTTGTTTGTATTTGTAATGCGCCGCATATCCTTTTTCGGCAATTTCGTCCATACGTTCACTTCGAACTTGTACTTCGACCCAGCGTCCTTTTGGTCCCATTACCGTAATGTGTAAGGCTTCATAACCTGTTGTTTTTGGTGATGAAATCCAATCTCTCAAGCGACTAGGGCTTGGTCGATAATGATCCGTAACGATAGAATATATTTTCCAAGCTAAGAATTTTTCTTCGTGAGGATTTGATTTGTAAACAATTCGCAAAGCAAATTTGTCATAAACTTCATCAAAACCTACGCCTTGGGCTTTCATTTTTCGATAAATCGAATAGATAGATTTAGGTCTTCCTTTGATGATATAATCGAGTTTTTCTTCGTCCAATGCTTGTTTTAGAATGTCTGAAATGTCTTTTATGTAAGCATCTTGCTCCTCTTTGGTTTCTTTAATTTTACTTACAATGTCGTTGTAAATGACAGGTTCAGTATATTTTAATCCTAAGTCTTCGAGTTTATTTTTGATTTTATAAAGCCCTAAACGATGGGCTAATGGTGCATAAATGTATAAAGTTTCGGAAGCAATTTTTATTTGTTTATGGTCTTCCATATTGTCCAAAGTTTGCATATTATGCAATCTATCGGCAATTTTAATTAGAATTACACGCACATCATCGTTGAGTGTGAAAAGCATTTTTCGAAAGTTTTCGGCCTGCATCGACACATTCATTTCCTTTTGAACTTTCGAAATTTTGGTCAATCCTTCAACGAGTTGGGCTACTTTTGCGCCGAACATTTTTTCGATATCTTCAATTGTTATCGGAGTATCTTCGACCACATCGTGCAATAAGGCAGCCGCAATGGCAGTGGCTCCCAAGCCTATTTCCGAGGCTACAATTTTGGCCACAGCAATGGGATGGAAAAAGTAAGCTTCCCCAGATTTTCTGCGCTGATCTTTATGCGCATCCATAGCAACGTCAAATGCTTTACGAATGAGTTTTTTGTCTTCGGGAGTTAAGGTTTGGTAACTTATTCGAAGTAACTCTTTGTATTCGTGGGCAATGGCCTTGTTTTCTTTTTCAAAATCTATTTCTAACATTTCAGAATTGTTGATTTTTTAAAAATAGGTATAACAAATGAGATATGCAAACTGGGATTGAATTTTATAGTTCGTAAATTTATTCTCTAACCCTAACAAAATCCAAATCTTGAAAATCATAACTAAAGTCTGTCAAATCGGAAATGGGTTTCATTTTTAGAGCATCCGATTTTCCTGTTCCATCCATTTCAAAAAACAAAAAAGCATCAGCATTAAAACTGCGATTATTCCATTTTACGGCGAATGTATTGTCTTTGTAGAAGAAAACTTCGCCAGCAAGCTGAGGTGAACGGGTGGATTTAAAAAACAATTTTCCTTTTTTTTCTGAAAGTTCAACTTTGCCAAACCAATTGTCAACATACAAACCTGTATATTTTTTATAATCAATTTTTAGTTTGTCTTTTTGATTTTTGGCAACAGCAGCCCATACTTCAGCAGTTGTTTTATCAGCTTCGGCGATGTTATCTTTTTCTCTTTTGCTGTAAATTTCTACATAATTAGTGTATGGAATATCAAGATAACTGTCTTTGATGGTATTGGTAATAGCCGTAAAAGCCGCTCCAGATTGCTGATTAGTCAACACCACAATTCCTAAATTCAATTCAGGAAATAAAGTCGTTTGTGTCACAATTCCTTCCAATCCACCTGTGTGAGTTACCTGTTTGTAGCCTTTGACATCACTCAAAAACCAACCCAATCCATATCCGCTAAAATGTGTATTATAAGGCGGTCTTGGATTAGCGGGAATTATAGTTTGTAGTTGCCACATTTCGTTTTGCTCCTTTTTAGAAAACAATTGTAGTTGTTTTTCCGAGCCGTATTTTCCGTTTTGCAATTGCATAATCATCCATTTGCTCAAATCATTTACACTCGAATAAATTCCTGCCGCAGCATCGAAAGTCTGATTTTTATAACGCGAAATTATTTTGAGTTTACCATCCGTTGGAACGTGTGGCGCAATGATATTTGAGGTGTCTTTCAGTCGTACATAAGAAGCAGCACTATAATTCATTTCCAATGGTTTCAAAATGCGTTCTTCGATGAAATCGCACCAAGTTTTGCCACTAACTTTCGCAATGACTTCGCCAGCCACGATGTATAATAAATTGTCGTAATCATATTTGGTTCTAAAAGCCGAAACAGGTTTCAAATACTGTAAATTACGGATAATATCCGTCGCTTTAAAGTCGCTTCCGTCAGGCCAAATCATCAAATCTCCTGCGCCAAGACCCAATCCGCTGCGGTGTGTCACCAAATCCCGAATGGTAAATTCTTTGGTTACATACTCATTATACATTTTGAAATCAGGTAGATATTGAGTGACTTTATCGTCCCAGTTTAGTTTTTTTTCATCGACTAACATCGCTAAAGCAGCCGTTGTAAAAGCTTTGCTGTTCGAAGCAATTCCAAACAAGGTGTTGGCATCTACTTTTTCCTTGGTGAGAATGGATTTCACTCCATATCCTTTAGATAGAACCACTTTTCCGTCTTTGACAATGGCCACGGCAATACCTGGAACATTAAAACTTTTCAGTGTGTTTTCTACTAATTCATCCACTTGTTTTTCGCTTATTTGTGCGAATGAGTTACAAGCAATAAACAATAACAATAAGGCAATTAATTTTTTTGTATTCATTTTTTAATTCTAAGTTTCTATAATCTGTCATCCTGAGCGTAGTCGAAGGACATCTCCCAACTTTTATCTGTCATCCTGCAATCTGCAATCTGCAACCTGAAATCTGCAATCTAAAATCTAAAATCCCCTTTGTCTTTTGGCTTCAAAAATCAAAATTGCAGCAGCAACCGAAACGTTCATACTGTCAATTTCGCCCTGCATCGGGATGATGATGTTTTGGGTGGCGGCATCTCGCCATTCTTGGGTCAGTCCCGTGGCTTCGGTGCCTACAACCAAAGCGGTTGGTGTGGTGTAATCTTGAGTATGATAAGAAGTCGAATTTTGTAAAGTAGCGCAATAAATGTCGATTTTTCTTTCTTTCAAAAAGGCAATAATTTCGGTTGTGGTTCCTGTTGCAATTTGATTGGTAAACAAACAACCCACGCTGGAGCGAACAATATTTGGATTGTACAAATCGCTTTTTGGGTTGGCAATAATCACGGCATCCAAATTCGCGGCATCGGCAGTTCGTAATAAGGCACCAATGTTCCCCGGTTTTTCAGGAGCTTCGGCCACGAGAATCAACGGATTTTCAGATAATTTCAAATCCGATAATTGCAGGGATTTGGATTTGGCTACAGCCAAAATGCCTTCAGTGGTATCGCGATAAGCCAGTTTTTGATAGACTTCTTTCGAAATTTCGATCAATTCGGCAGTTCTAGAAAGGTTGTGTGTTTCTTTTTCCGAGATGATTTCGGGTAAAAACAAAATCGTTTCCATTTCGTAACCGCCTTTTAGGGCAATTTCGATTTCTCTTTTGCCTTCAATCAAAAAAGTGCCGGATTGTTTTCTTGCTTTTGCTTTTTCCTGTAAAAGCACCAAGGATTTGATGAACGGATTTTGAACCGAAGCGATTTGTTTCAATGTATAAAAGATAAGTGTTTTGAATTGGCTAAAATACTAAGATTTTTTTAAAAAAGGAATTATGAAGATTGACTAAAAGGTCAAATGCATTAAAAATATTTGATGTTTTTTTTACACGAATTACACCAATTTACACAAATTGTTAGAATTTTAATTCCACGAATCTACGAGAGACAGATAAAAATTCGTGTAATTCAACTTTGTCAACCGCTTAATTTGTGATAATTTGTGAAATTTGTGTCAAATTATTTTTAATGAGTTTGATCTAATTGACTAAAAGAAATAGAATGATTTGATCTATTTTTGCAAAAAAATAAATAAATCTCTGTTTTGATGTTCAAATTTTTAGAAATAATAGGTGTTGTTGCTTTTGCTATGTCGGGTTCCTTGACTGGAATGCATAAAAAATTGGATCTTTTTGGCGTTTTCGTCATTGCACTAGCCACTTCTTTTGGTGGCGGAACTTTGCGTGATGTATTGATGGGTGAAAAGGTTTTCTGGCTCAAAACTGAAAATTTGATCTATATTTATGTTGCTGTTTTGGGTTATCTATTGGCTGTTTTTTTTCATAAAAAATTGGAGTATTTTCGTGTTTCGCTATTTTTATTTGATACAATAGGATTGGGTTTATATACCTTGGTTGGACTTGAAAAAGGTTTGGTTTTTGGATTAAATCCTATTATATGTGTTGCATTGGGCACAATTACTGCCTGTTTTGGAGGGGTGACTCGGGATATTTTATGTGCCGAGGTGCCAAATTTATTTAAGCAGGAAATCTATGCGACCATTTGTGTGGCTGGAGGAATTGTGTTTTTTGGATTAAAAAAAATAAATATGGATAACGATATGCTGTATTTGACAACTTCGCTTTTTATTATTTCCGTCCGATTATTGGCCGTTAAATACAAATGGAAAATCAAAGCACTAAAAATAGACGAATAATCAGTTAGTATTTGTTTGCATAAATTAAAAATAGGCGCAATCAAAAATCTAAACTCTGCAACCTGAATTCTGCAATCTAAAATTAAAGAATCCCTCTTGCCTTGATTTCCAAATATTTGTTAATCGTGTCCAAAGTCAGGTTTTCGGGTTGCGTTAGAACGGAGTAAATCCCGTATTTCTTGAGTTCGTTGACGATTAATCTTTTTTCGAAAGAAAATTTCTCAGCGATTACTTTGTCATAGACTTCTTGAATGTTTTCGGCTTTCTTGTTGATGAGTTCGTTCAGTTCGGTGTTTTGGAAGAAAACCACAACTAACAAATGGTTTTTGGCAATTCCTTTCAAATAGGGCAGTTGTCGATGCAAACCGTCCATAGTTTCGAAATTGGTGTACAAAACAATCAAACTTCTTTGATTGATGTTTTTCTTGATGTCGGTGTACAAACGGCTGAAATCACTTTCGAAAAAATCGGTTTTGATGTTGTATAAGTTTTCCAGAATTTTGTGCATTTGCGAAGCACGTCTTTCGGCAAAAACCCGGTTTTCCACTTTTTTTGAAAAGGCTAACATTCCTGCTTTGTCCTGTTTTTTCAAGATAACATTCGATAAAACTAAAGTGGCATTAATGGCATAATCCAATAAACTCAAACCGTTGAAAGGCATTTTCATCACGCGGCCTTTGTCGATAATCATATAAACCGATTGTGATTTCTCATCCTGGAATTGGTTTACCATCAAAGCGTTTTTCTTGGCTGTGGCTTTCCAATTCAAGGTTCTAACGTCGTCGCCTTGATTGTATTCCTTGATTTGTTCAAACTCCATCGTGTGACCAATTCTCCTGATTTTCTTGATGCCGTATTGAAACAAATTGTTAGAAAAAGCCATCAAACTGTATTTTCGTAACTGAATGTACGACGGATAAGTCGGCACCATTCTTTGATTGTCGAATTGGAATCGTCTCGAAATCAAAAATAGGGGCGAAGAAACATACATATTTAAATTCCCAAAATAATATTCGCCTCGTTCGGTGGGACGCAAATAATATTGGATTTCTTTTTCTGTAGAAGCCTTTATTTTTTGCTTGATTTCAAAATTTCGAACTTGAAATTGAAAAGGAATTTCGTCAATTATTTTCACCGAAATCGGAAAAGTGTAATAGTTTTTGATGCCGACTCTTATTTGGTTTTCATCCCCATTGGACAATTTTTCAGACATCATTCTAGTTCCTTCGATGCCGTTTTTGGTAAAAAACAAAATCAAGACATCCAAAACCAAAAAAGTCAATAAAATCAATACAACATACCAAGTGGCGTTGTACAATGCGGGAAATATGAAGGCCAAAACAAACAATCCCACCACGCCCAAAAGCGCATAGAAAAAGAAATTGTTGATGTAAAGATTTTTTAGTAGTTTCATAATTTTTGTGTCTGGAAACTTGAAAATTAAGATTTTTAAAACGAATTCTATCTATGAAAAGAAAATCTAATTGTTAAAGAAAATCTTTTTTAATATTCATATTTTTTCGGATTTCAATTAATTCTTCCTTGTCTTTTTGTATATGTATTTCTTTGTGACAAATTCTGCATACTGATAACAAATCTTCTAATTTTTCATTAAATAAATTATCATAAGTTATATGATGAACTTCTTCAGCTGTATTTATTTGGCAAACTTGACATAAATTATTATCACGTATTAATGCTTCGTTTCTCTTTAGTTTCCAATCTTCTGATTGTATATAATTTACATATTTTGCATATTTAGAAGTGTCAAAATTTAATTCTTTTACAGATTCCCATAAGTATGTATTTTCATTATTTCGTTCAAATGCCCATTTTTCATAATTATGATGACTAAATTCAAATCTTATTTGTGATGAATATTTTTTAAATGATAAAGGTTTTGTTCTGTCAACACAACCACCGCAGTTTAGACATTGTCGGTGCAATCTTTTTCTTTCTTGATTTTTATCGTCAATTGTTATATTTAAAAAAGGTGATTTACAACAATCTTCAATTCTTACGGGTGTTAAATAGTTACAAATTAAACATCTATATATGTTATGAAATTTATGCTCTGAATCTATGATGGAATTGTCATTTTTACATCTTAAACATTTTTTCATAATTTCTTATTTTGGTTTTATTTTTTCAGTAGTTATTTGCCATACATAAAACTACCTCGGAATCTCCACACTTTCCAATATCTGTTTGATAATTTCAATACTTGTAATTCCTTCCATTTCGCGTTCTGGGGTTACGATAACACGATGTTGCAACACAGGAATTGCGGCTTCTTTGATGTCTTCCGGCGTCACGAAATCACGTCCACGGATGGCGGCAAAACCTTTGGCAGCATTCAAGATGGCGATGGAGGCACGAGGCGAAGCACCGAGATACAAAAAGGCGTTTTCACGGGTGTTGATTACGATTTTTGCAATGTATTCCAGCAAGTTTTGCTCCACGATAATTTGTTTGACCAAGGCTTGATAGTACTTGATTTCCTCTGAAGAAAGCAAGGTTTTGATGTTGTCGAGTTTGCCTTGATTTTGGAGTAAATGTTCTCTTTGGATAATCAGGATTTCCTCGTCCATTTTTGGATAATCGATAGAAATTTTGAACAGAAAACGGTCTAATTGGGCTTCTGGCAAGCGATATGTTCCTTCTTGTTCGATAGGATTTTGGGTGGCAATAACCAAAAATGGCGTGTCCAAAATATAAGTTGTACCATCGATAGTGATTTGGCGTTCTTCCATCACTTCAAAAAGTGCGGCTTGAGTTTTTGCTGGCGCACGATTGATTTCGTCAATCAAAATCAAGTTCGAAAAAATGGGGCCTTTTTTGAATTCGAATTCCGATTTTTTCAAGTCGAAAACCGAGGTTCCCAAAATGTCCGAAGGCATTAAATCGGGCGTGAACTGGATTCGGCTGAAGCCAATGTTCAAGGTTTTAGATAGCAATTTTGCCGTGATGGTTTTGGCAACACCGGGAACACCTTCGAGCAAAACGTGACCGTTAGACAAAATGGCAACCAGCAATTGGTCGATCATTTTGCTTTGTCCCACGATAACAGTCCCGAGTTCCTGTTTGATGGTGTTGATGCTTTCTAAAAGCGGTTCCAAGTTAATTCTGGATTGAAAATTTACGTTTTCGGTTGGATTTTCAGCGTTGGTTATTTCTTCCATATTTTTATTTTTTTTACCACAAATTACACAAATTAACACAAATTTATTGTTGTTTTGAATTGCACGAATTTGTGTTAATTTGTGTAATTTGTGGTTTTATAAGTTTTTAATTAATTCATTACTTTTTCTATCGCATTATTAATTTGAAGCAAATCATCTTCAATGCTCAGATAATTATTTTTTCGATAGGCGTTTATCAACGACACAATATTTTTGATGTCGTCTAAATCTTTTCCGGATTTAAGGTGTAATTTTTTGATGAAATCATCATCCAATCTATGGGTTTCAATCAAATATTCGTTGCGAACTTTTTCGAGAAAATAAATGATTTTTTTGTCAATGATGTTGTTGTGGTCGCCTTCCATGTAATACAAATTTCCAATGGTTTTTGTAAAATCGACCGTAGTATTGGCTAATGGTCTGATGATAGGAACGACTCTTTGTTTTCGTTTGGCGTTAAAAAAGATGAAAACAAGCATTCCAATCAAGAAAATATACCAAGCCCATTTTAGCGCGGGTTGACTCAAAATATAACGCATTGGTGAATCGGAAATTACTTCTCCAGTTTGATTTTGGATACACCAAAACACTTCTCCTTCTGGGATATAAGACAAAACTTTTTCAGCATATTCGTGATGATTTCCTTTCAATAAATGAAAATTGGTAAACGCCACGGGTTGGGTGTGCAAATAAAACACGCCAGTTTTGTAGTTCACTTTTATGAAATTGACTCTGGTGCTGTCGCCGTTTTGATAGCCCAAAACAGTGGTGTTCAGAGTGTCGATTTTGGAGAAATAATTATTGTTGACGCCTTCGGTGATTTTATATTTTTGATTGCCCAATTTTTTGTTGGCGACCCAATTGTAGATGCTGTCCGAATAGTTGTAATCACTGTCCATCTTTAAATTCAAACTGTCCAACAAGGCATTCGGCATCATTTCGGAACTGATAAAAGCATTGTTTCCGTGATTGACAAACGTACAAATTTCGGTAACCGATTCTTTGTCGAAATCCACCATTCTTGAAATGCTGAGAAAAGTTCCTTTTATTCGGTAATCATTCACGAGAGAATCATAGTCGTATTTGCTGTCGAAATATTCATAAGGAGTCGTGTTAAATTTCCTGATTTTTTGACCTTTCAAAAGCGAGCTGATTTCTTGGTCGAAAACATACATTCCGTAAGGAATTTTGTCTTTGAGTGAAAAAGTTGGTGTCCAGTCAATGGGTTTCGGGCGATTGCTGTCAATAACAACAATAGCCGCAATAAGCAACACCAAAAGGGCGATGTAGATTTTCAGCGTTTTATCCATTGTTGATTTTTTTTATTGATTTTTCGAAAGCGGTTCTGGCTTTTGCAAAAGTAGCTTCGTCCAATTCGAATTCGCCGTACCAAATATTATTGTACAGATACGACAAATAGGCAAAATTCTCTTTTTGGGCTTCGTCTTTTATTTCATAAAGATAATCCGAATTGGTTTTTTCAACATCCCAATCGATGATTTGTTTTTCGGACATTTTCTTGAGCAACCAAAGGTAATAATAGCGAATTGTCAATCGATTTTCGCCCGATTCTAGACTTTTTTGAATGAGTTTTTCAAAGTCAACCAAATGAAGATTTTTTTCGATTTCGTCATAATTGATGATTTTTCTATCGGAATTTCGACCAAAAATCCATTGTCCTTCTTTGTTCATTATGGCTTTTACAATCATATAAATTACCGCAAGAACAATAAGGATAGCGATAGTTCGTAGCAAAATATCCACAAAATTGTTAGCCGATTTGCTATCGGTAAAGCTGAATATATTCTTGAAGAAGTTGGCAAGCCATTCTTTGAACCGATCCCAGGCATTTTTCTCGGGCGTTTTGAATTCGTAGATAAATTCCTTGTCGGTGTACTTCTTTTTGAAATTTTTGGCAAAAGGTTTTAGTGCTACAAAAGCCGAATCGACAACGATGTCTTTTTCGGTGAAAATGATTTTTTCTTTTTTGGCAACAGCCAAGGAATCTTGGGCTCCAATAGTGGAACAAAAGAAAAAAAGAATAAGTATAATTAGTTTATTCAATGTCGGTGCCTATTAAATCAATTTGACTTTTGGTGGAATTATTTTCTTTTTCTTCCTGCAAGCCATAATAAATAAGTCCTTGATTGACAAGAATAAAATTGTTGAAAATGTAACTCAATAATACCGAAAACACCATTATCACGGCCAAGAGAATTCCCATTGTAGAAAAAGTATCGGTTTGTGAGCCAGTTTCTTGAAGGTTATTGGTAGAGACAAACATCCAAATCAGGCTCAACACATAAGGAATCATCGTGATAAATCCTTGGATAATTTGAACCAGCATCATCATTAGAAAAGTAGTTCCGACGATAGTCCAAAATTGTTGTTTGACCAAGCCAAAACCATTGACCAAAGCCGTAAAATAGCCAACATCTTTCAGGATATATTCGTAATAAGACAAGGTAACCCAAGAAATAAATGCTGAGCCAACAATGAAAAGTAACGGAATTCCAATAAGTATAAAACAAAGTAAAAAAAGTAAACCAAAAACGATGATAGCTAGTGGCAGTATGATGAAAATACTTCCCAGAAAAAACACTATCATTTTTCCAATATTTGCTTTCAAACCATTGATGATTTCTTGGGTTTCAAAGTTATCGCTATTGTTTTTTTCGAACAGTTTTAAATAAATAACAGGAAAACTAATGTTGAGCATCGACAAAATGACAATGAGTAGAAAAGTAATAGCAAAACTTCCAATTATCATCGAAATATTATTGTTGAAATAAGCCATCAGGTAGTTTGGATTATTCTGTGCATTAGATATTCCAGAGAAAAGCAACTCCATATACACTTTGGAAATGAAATAAATCAAAACGACCAATACCATCAGGAATATCCCGTTGATGACCAAATAATTTTTGAAATAATGCTTTCCAAAAGATTTAAAAAAAGTTGTGGTATCGGAGAAATTGGCACTTAAATCGCGCTTTTTGTAGAGTTCGAACATTATATAGCTTGAGTTTTTTTGTGAACAATAAAAGGATAAATCAGGTAATAAAAAGAGATAATTGCCAAGGTGAACAAAATGATAAAACTGCTCAACCAGTTCGGCATATCAATAGAATATCGGGTAATGAAACCTTCCAGAAAGCCCGCTGCAATGGTAAAAGGAACGGTGCTCAAGAATATTTTAAAACTATTTTTGAAACCAATTTTAAATGAATTTATTCTCGAATAAGTTTTGGGGAATAGGATAGAAGCTCCAAGGATGTAACCCGCAGAGGTTTCTATTACGATGCCGAAAATTTCCATCGAACCGTGAATCCAAATGCCTCGAACGCTTTTCCAAAAAACGCCTTGCTGCAAGAAAAAATATTGGAACGAACCAATCATAATAGCATTATACAATGAAATTAAAAAAGTGCCAATGCCACCAAAAATTCCGAAAATGTAACACATCATTCCGACCTTCAAATTATTGAACGTGATGCCAATAAAACTGCCCCAATTGCTTCCCGATTTATAAATAGCCACCGGATTTCCCTTCTTTATGTTTTCCAAAGTTTCATTGACATAGCTGTCGCCAAGGATTAAACGAACAAAATCGGCATCGTATCGGGCAGAAACGGCTCCTATGAAAACGGTCGCAAAAAACAACACAAAAGCATAAACCAAATACCTGCGATAGTCATAAAGTAGCAACGGAACTTCGGTTTTGAAGAAATACACCAATCGATTGCTTTCGGTTCGTTTGGTTTTATAAATTTTTTGATAAATCTGTGAGGCTAAATAGTTTAAGTAAACCACCGTTTTGCTTTTGGCATAGTAAGTTTGGGCATAAGATAAATCATTCATTAATTGAATGTATAAATTTGCCATTTCATCAGGATTTTTTTTAGCTTTACCAAAAATAGCTTGTTCAAACTCAAGCCATTTTTCTTTATTGGTTTTTATAAATGCAATTTCTCTCATACGAGTGCTAAAATAAGGAATATGTCAGAATTATCTATAAATACAACACAAAATGTTAGAATAAATTTTAAGGCTGCTTCAGTTGGCGAGAGAATGTGGGCTAGTTTGTTGGATTTGCTGATAAAGGTTGCTTATGTTATAGCTGTTGCTTATGTTTTTTTTTATTTGTTGGGAGTTGACAGACTTGTAGGTAGTATGAAAGATATGTGGTCTAGAATAGCAATAATCATATTATTTTTCTTTCCGGTAATGATTTATTCGGTGGCGCTCGAAAGCATTTTTGAAGGGCAAACCATTGGAAAAAAATTGGTGAAAATAAAAGTCGTAAAAATTGACGGTTATCAAGCTGGTTTTGGCGATTACCTAATCCGTTGGCTTTTTAGGATTGTCGAAAATAATATGCTTGGAGGATTAATAGGACTAGTTGCAATGATAGTCAACAGCAAAACTCAACGAATGGGCGATGTGGCAGCGGGAACGGCTGTGATAACACTAAAAAATAATATTTCCATTGATCATACTATTCTCGAAGAAATTGGGGAAGCTTATGTGCCTATTTATCCTTTGGTCATCAAACTGTCGGACAATGATATGCGAATTATAAAGGAAACTTTTCTGGTTGCTGAAAACAAAAATGACTTTGAAACCATTGATAAATTGACCAAAAAAATCGAAAGTGTAACCGGAATAAAAAATCAATCAGGCTTTCAAATTGATTTTATAAAGACCATTTTGAAAGATTATAATTTTTATACTCAAAATATGTAAGGTTATTTTTTCTGCAGTTTGTCAGAGAAGTTTCTTTATTTAAAATCAAAAAATATGTTTCATTTATTGGACATCATTGGCACGATGGCATTTGCGATGTCGGGTGCGTTGACTGCGATGAGCAAAAAGCTGGATCCTTTTGGTGTTTTTATTATTGCTTTTGTGACAGCAGTAGGAGGAGGAACTTTGCGTGATATTCTGATTGGGCGAACACCAGTAGGATGGATGCTTGATGTGAATTATGTGTATGTCATTGTTATTGGATTTATCTTGGCCATTATTTTTAGAAAAAAATTCGACAGATTACGAACTTCTTTGTTTTTTTTCGATACCATCGGATTGGGAGTTTTTACTTTGATAGGTCTTGAAAAAGGAATCAACATAGGTTTGCATCCAGTTATTTGTATTGCATTGGGAACCATGACCGCTTGTTTTGGAGGCGTGATTCGCGATATTTTGTGTACTGAAATTCCCGTTATTTTCAGAAGGGAAATTTATGCAACAATATGTATTTTTGGAGGAATTGTTTTTTTCATGCTTAAAAAACTAAATTTGGATTCGGATGTTTTGTATTTGGCCACCTCATTATTCATCATTTCGGTTCGATTAATGGCTGTGAAATTCAAATGGCATTTACCTCCTTTAAGTTATAAATAAAAAATGCTTAATTTCACAAAGTCAAAATCAAAAGAGTGAAAAACTACACCGTCAAGCGATACAAAAAAAACGATTGTACCAATTGGAATGCATTTATTGGTCAAGCCAAAAATGCTACTTTCCTTTTTCATCGTGATTTTATGGACTATCATTCCGATAGATTTCAGGATTATTCGTTGGTCGTTTTGGATGGCGAAAAATGGGTGGCTGTACTTCCTGCAAATATTGTTGGGAATGATGTTTTCTCGCATCAAGGCCTGACTTATGGTGGATTGGTTTATTTGGAAAAAATTAAATTGGCTTCGGTTATTGCAATTTTCAAAAGTGTTTTGTCTTTTTTGAATGCCAATAAAAAAGAGAAATTACAGTTGAAGTTATTGCCAAGTATTTATCATCAAAAACCAGCAGAAGAATTGAATTATGCTTTGTTTTTGGCCAAAGCCCAATTAATACGCAGAGATACATTGGCAGTTTTGGATTTGTCGCAGCAAAACAATTTGTCAAAACTGAGAAAAAGAAGCATTCAAAAAGGAATTTCGAATGATTTTGTGATTAAAGAAGCGGATGATTTTGAAGATTTTTGGAACGAAATATTAATTCCGAATTTAGCCCAAAAACACCAAGCCAAACCCGTTCATAGTTTAGAAGAAATAACAAAGTTGAAAGCCTTGTTTCCTGAAAATATTCGCCAATTTAATGTTTATGAAAATGGAATTATTGTGGCTGGAACGACTATTTTCGAAACTTCAACTGTAGCTCATAGCCAATATATTTCGGGTAAAGAAGACAAAAACGAATTGGGCGGAATTGATTTGTTATTTTACCAATTGATTTCAGAGACTTTCAAAAATAAACGTTTCTTTGATTTTGGAATTTCCAACGAAAATCAAGGTCGCAAGCTCAATGATGGTCTGTCTTATTGGAAGGAAAGCTTTGGTGCAAGTACGATTGTTCACGATTTTTATGAGGTGGAAACTTCAAATTATAGTTTATTAGACACAGTATTGCTATGATAAAATTCCTCGATTTAAAAAAAATAAACGCTCCTTATGAAACCGCTTTTCAAGAAAAATTGAAGTCGGTTTTAGAAAGTGGCTGGTATATTTTGGGTAACGAAGTAGCTGCGTTTGAAACTAATTTTGCGAATTATTGCCAAACAAAATACTGCATTGGTGTTGGCAATGGTTTTGATGCTTTGGTTCTCATTTTCAAAGGCTATATTCAATTGGGGAAATTGCAAAAAGGGGATGAAGTGATTGTTCCTGCCAATACTTATATTGCCAGTATTTTGGCCATTTTAGAAGCTGATTTAGTTCCTGTTTTGGTTGAACCAAAATTAGAAACCTACAATCTCAATCCCGATTTGATTTCAGAAAAAATCACATCCAAAACCAAGGCAATTCTAGCAGTTCATCTATACGGACAATTGGCTGAAATGGAAAAAATAAATGCAATTGCCATTCAAAATAATCTTTTGGTTATTGAAGATGCAGCCCAAGCACACGGAGCCATTTCAAATTTCAGAAAATCTGGCAATTTATCCAATGCTGCCGCTTTTAGCTTTTATCCAGGAAAAAACTTAGGGGCTTTGGGTGATGGAGGAGCAGTTGTAACCAATGATTCGGAATTGGCAAAAGTCATTCAATCTTTGCGTAATTATGGTTCCGAGGCCAAATATCAGAACGAATTTATTGGTGTAAATTCAAGATTAGATGAATTGCAAGCCGCTTTTTTGAATGTGAAATTGCCTAATTTAGATGCTGAAAATACTATTCGAAAAGCTATAGCTAAACGCTATTTATCCGAAATTAAAAATGATAAAATTGTATTACCAACTCTGTCATTGCGAGGAACGACGCAATCTAATCACGTTTTTCATTTGTTTGTCATTCGAACCGAAAACCGAGAGAAACTACAACAGTATTTATTAGAAAATGGAATTCAAACGATGATTCATTATCCGATTGCGCCACACAAACAAAAAGCATTTTCAAGTTGGAATGATTTGTCTTTTCCTATTACCGAAAAAATACATAATGAAATTTTGAGTTTGCCCATAAGTCCAGTAATGACAGATGATGAGGTGGGTTTTGTTATTTCAATTTTAAACAAATATTAAATGAATTTTGTTAAAATACACGAATTAAAATTAACTATTAAGAGCTATATTCCTGAAACCATCTGGATATCGCTTATTAAGTTATATAATTTTATAGGATTAAGAAAATTGTATGCTTTTTATTTAATTAATAGAGCCCCAAAAAGACATCGTAGAGCACTTGAATTAGTTAGAAAAAAGGAAAATGTAAAAGTGGCTTTCTTTTTGAATCATGAATCGGTTTGGAAATATGAGGTACTTTATGATTTAATGGTGAAACATCCTCGATTTGAACCTAAAATATTTGTTTGCCCCGTCGTAAATTTTGGTACTGAAAATATGCTGTTTGAAATGGACAAAGCCTTCGAGGCTTTTAAAAGAAAAGGCTATAATGTTGTTAAAACATTTAATAGTGAAACAGGTGAGTATCTAGATATTAAAAAAAACTTTTCTCCTGATATAGTTTTTTTTACAAATCCACATGAGGGTTTACAAGATTACAGATATTATATAAATCAGTTTGCAAACACCTTAACCTGCTATGTGCCTTATAGTATTTCGACATTTCATCATAAATTTACCTATGATTTAAATTTTCACAATCTGGTTTGGAATTTTTTTACTGAAACGCCGATTCACAAAGAAATAGCTTCGGAAAAGCAAAGAAACAAAGGAAAGAATTGTACAGTAACAGGCTATCCTGGATTTGACCCGCTTTTGATTAATAAAAACCCAAAAGAAGTTTGGAAAAATAAAAATCCAGCCCTCAAAAAAATTATATGGACACCGCATCATTTAATGAACGAGTTAAGCAAAGTGTCTAATTTTTTAGAGTATTATGATTTTTTTTTAGAATTGGCTATTAAATATAAGGATAAATTACAAATTGCATTCAACCCGCATCCTTTATTAAGAGTTAAATTAGAAAATGATCCAAATTGGGGAAAAGAAAAAACGGATGCTTACTACAATAAATGGGTAAACCTAGAAAATGGACAGTTTGGAAATGGTTATTATATCGATCTTTTTTTAACGTCGGATGCACTCATTCACGATAGTGGTTCCTTTATGGCAGAATATCTTATTACTGGAAAACCATTGCTTTATATGATTCGAAACGAATCGATTAAAGACTATTTAAATGTTTTTGGAGAAAAAACATTAGAATTACATTATCAATCCCGAAATCAAAAACAAGTAATCGATTTTATTGAAAATGTGGTGCTGAATGAAAACGATTGCATGAAAGCTGAACGTGATAATTTTGTAAGAAATACTCTTTTGTCAAAAAACGGATTGACTGCATCTCAAACCATATTGAATTATTTAGAAAATGAGATACTTAGATAATTTGGCTTTAATAACATTTTAAATTTTTTTAATGCGCAATACTTCTCTAAAATCCATTGCAACAAAAGGAATCATTTGGTCTGCTGTTGATAAATTTGCTGTTCAATTTGGACAATTCGTTGTGAGTATAGTGCTTGCCCGAATATTGATGCCCGAGGATTTTGGTTTGATAGGAATGCTTACTATTTTTATTGTTCTTTCACAAACTTTTATCGAAAGCGGCTTGGGTATTGGTTTAATTCAACGTCAAGACAGTACAGATATTGATTTTTCGACCGTATTTGTTTTTAATTTAGGGGTAAGTAGTTGCTTTTATTTGCTATTATTTTTCACATCACCTTTGATCTCAACGTTTTTTAACCAACCACAATTAACCGATTTAATAAGAGTATTAGGTTTGAACTTGCTTATAATAGCTCTTGCTATAGTGCAACAAACTAAATTGACAATTGCCATTGATTTCAAATCCATTGCCAAAAGTAATGTTATAGGGATGGTTGTGGGTGGAGTTTTTGGGGTAATTGCTGCAAGAAATGGATATGGGGTATGGGCTTTAGTAATTCAAACCCTACTTGGATCTTTGGCTACATCAGTTTCATTATGGGTTTTTAGCAATTGGAGTCCTTCTTTTGCCTTTTCTAAGAAATCTTTTAAATTGTTATTTGGTTATGGATCAAAACTTTTGATTGCGGGTTTGTACGCTCAAATCCTAAATAACGTGTATAATATTTGTTTAGGAAAATTCTATCCTACAGCTTCATTGGGTTATTATACAAAAGCTAAGAGTTTTGCAGACCTTTCTGCAGGTACAGTTGTAAGTGTTATTCAGCAGGTTACATTTCCGATACTTACTTCGGTTCAGGATGACAGAGCTAAATTAGTTTCTATTTATAGCAGGTTGATACGTATGTCGGCTTTTTTTATTATCCCGTTAATGACTCTTATTGCTTTGTTGGCAAAACCAATTGTTATTCTGTTGCTTACCGAAAAGTGGGTTTCCCTAATTCCACTTTTACAATGGATGGTTTTTGCTCGTATTTTTTTCCCCATGAGTGCGCTCAATATGAGTTTATTAAATGCTGTTGGGCGTTCAGATTTATTTTTAAAAGTAGATTTATCTAAATTACCATTAACAATATTGGCTATGGTAATTACAATTCCTCTTGGAGTAAAAGCAATGATAATAGGACATGTCGTTACATCTGCATTAGCATTTTTAATAAACGCCTATCTTCCAGGAAAGTTTTATGGGTATGGTCCAATTCAGCAATTGAAAGATATGTTGCCTTTTTTTGTTGCTTCAATAGGTATGGCAATTTCAGTTTTTGTAGTGTCTAAT
>DAORUG010000032.1:0-25185 GCA_035433125.1 Flavobacterium sp. | reverse complement strand
AAAATCAGTAATAACGAATAATTTTTTTATGTTCGGAAAATGAAAAATTCAAAAAGGATTGAATTTTGCTGAATAGCAAAAAAAGGCCTATTGATGTAGTTTGCAAAAAAACAGCTCCAAAAGGAACCATTTTTATTAAAAGAATTAATCTCAGTTTTTGAAAAAAAATCAATCCTTTCGAGCTTCTTCGGTAATTTTATTGATTGTTGCATCAGAGTTTACACCCAATCCTTCTTGCTGAAATACCAATTCTCCTTCGGTATTAAAAACGCTTATAATATTGGAATGCGAGAAATCTATTGGGGAAACTTTTTTATAATTTACAGCCAAAACAGCCGCAAATTCTCGGGTATTTTCTTCGGTAGAACGCAAGAAAACCCATTGATTTCCTTCCATTTTATTTTCGATGGAGAAAGATTTCAATCGCTTGGGAGTGTCAACTTCGGGATCAATACTGACTAAAACGAGTTGGACATTTTCCTTAACATCTTCGGACAATCGGCTTTCTATATTGCGCATATCGGCCACTAATCTTGGGCAAGCTGCTTTACAGGAAGTGTATATCATAACCATAACCAACACTTTTCCTTTTAAATCCTTCATCTCGATATTTTTGCCATCTTGATTGGTCCATTTTGAAGGCAAATTGTAGACAGACAAGTCCGAAATAGGTTTTTCTTTTGCAGCCGTTTCTTTTTTGCCACAGCTATAAAACATTGCAAAAATCACTAAAAAAGGCAAAACAAATAGCAAATACTTTCTGTTATTTGAATTAATATTCGATTTTTGGATTAAGTCTGATTTCATTTTAATTGTATTTTAAGCGTGATTTCGAAAATAATTATTTGTTTTTTGCACATCGAAAACCTAAATTTTTTGTAGTGTAATTTGCTTTCAAACTGCCTCTAAAAGCATAGCGCATAAAAGCTGCATAATTCATCAAATCGGTCGCATTTACTGAGCCGCTTCCGCAAAAGAGATTCTTATCGGTGGCTTTATCTTTTCTAGATTCTCCCGAAAGAAATATACTGTTGAAATCGGCCGTCCATTCCCAAACCAATCCGTGCATATCATAAACCCCCCAATAATTTTTGAAAGTTTGTCCAACTGGATTCAAATAAGTTTTGGGTTTCTCATACCAAGACATAATGTATTTATTAAAATTTTCTTTGGTACGGGCATCGATGCGTTTTTCATCGGCCATAGCCACATATTCCCATTCGTCCATAGTGGGCAATCGTTTTCCTTGACACTCGCAATATTTTTTGGCTGCAAACCAAGAAACATTGGTCACAGGCGCATCATTTAAATTGCTTTTGCCAAAATTAAAATCACTTTCCCATTGATTTAAATAACTTTTATCTGCAAATAATCCTTTGATTTTTGAACGACTATAAGATGGATTTTTTTTAACAAATTCCAAAAATTGTGCATTGGTAACTGGATATACATCAATAGTAAACGAATTGACTTTAACAGTTTTTTTGTTGGTAGCTCCATAAAGAGGGACAAAAAATCCCTCTTTTATAGATGCCATTTTTACTTCTTGAGCAAAAAGAGTGATGCTTATAAAGCATAAAAAACTGGCAATTATTCTTTTTTGTAGCATCATAACACTCTTTTTAACCGTTTTTTATTTTCGTTGGGCTTTTACCATTGCCACAGTAACAACTTTTTTGCTATTTCCCCAATTAGAATACACATAAGTCAACACGTCTGCGATTTCTTGATCATTCAAGGGTTGAGCTGGCATAGGTGTTGAATATTTTTTTCCATTTACGGTAATTGGCCCTTTCGATCCTTTGATAACTTGTTTAATAGCTCGATTCACATCGGCATTGAGATAATCTGATTTAGCCAATGGTGGAAATGCACCTGGTATTCCTGCCCCTGTAGCTTGGTGACAAGCAACACAGGTTTTTGCGTAAACTGCTTTTCCTTTGGCTGCATTTTGGCTATAGCCAAATAGACCTAATCCCATCATTGCGATGCTTAATACATACTTTTTCATTGATTTTAATTTTAATTTATTGATTTTTAATTTGTTTTATTATTAATGTGCCGATACTTGTTTTGGTGCTGGTTTTGCTCTAATAGCTTTTACTTTTGCAGGCGTAATCACGGTTTTGTTGTTGCCCCAACTGTTGTACACATAGGTCAAAACATCAGCTACCTCTTCATCAGTCAAGTTTTGGCTAGTCATAACGTTGTTGAATTTCTTACCGTTTACAGTTATTTCTCCACTCAATCCGTGTAATACTGCACCAATGGCTCTATCTGGATTAGCATTTAAGAAATCGGATTTTGCCAATGGTGGAAACGCATTAGGAACTCCCTGCCCTTCTTGTTGGTGACAGGCAAAACAAGTTCTTCCAAACAATTCTTTTCCTGATTTAATTTGTTCCGGAACTGTTTTGGCAACAGTACTTTTTACTGCGCCATTTACTTTTGGCATATTTTGAATTGTTCCTCCTTCTGGCAAATAAATTCCTTCCTGTGTGGTTCCTGAATAGATTTTTTTATTCTCTACACCTTCTACTTTTAGCATTCCCAAAGCTCCTTTATTGAAAGCTCTAAAAATAGAGTGATCGACCAAAATGAAAGTTCCCGGCACATCTACTTTGAACTCAACAATTGCCGAACCTCCTGATGGAATCATAGTAGTTTGAACATTTTCGTTAATCATGTCTCCGCCTTCAATATGAACTTTATCAAAAATTTCCCCAATTACGTGGAAAGAAGAAACCAAGTTCGGACCTCCATTACCCATATACAAACGAACTGTTTCTCCAACTTTGGCAGTAATGGCGTTGTCTCCTGCAACCGCTCCAACTTTCCCATTGAATACTACATAATCTGGTTGCTCTTTTATGGCTTTATTCATATCAAATGGTTGAGAACCTTGCTCTCCGTAACTACCTTTGGTATAAAAATCACCTTGCATAATGTAATATTCTTTGTCCACTGGAGGTAATCCTCCTTCTGGTTCAACCAATATCAAACCATACATTCCGTTGGCAATGTGCATTCCAACAGGTGCTGTAGCGCAATGATAGACGTACAACCCAGGGTTGATAGTTTTAAAATTAAATACCTTTTCGTGTCCAGGAGCGACCAAAGAAGATGTTGCTCCTCCGCCCGGTCCGGTAACTGCATGCAAATCGATATTGTGGGGCATTTTGTTGTCAGGATGATTTTTTAGATGAAATTCTACCTCATCTCCTACCCTAGTTCTGATAAAACTACCTGGTACTGACCCTCCAAATGTCCAATAGTTGTATTTTACACCATCAACCATCTCGCCTTCAATTTCTTTGATTTCCATATTTACGACTAATTTTGTCGCGGCACGATCTCCTATTGGTTTTGGCACAAATGGTGGGGCAGTGAGTTCAGCCTCTTTTTGACCTTCGACTGTAATGTTTTCGTAATATTCAGCGTTGTGCTTTTCTTCTTTTTTATCGCAAGACAAAAAACTTACGATGGCAAATAAAGCAAAAGCAAGTACTTTGCAAGAATTAGTAAAATAAAATGGTTGTTTCATGATTTTTAGTTTAAAGAAATTTATATAAATGATTATTGTTGTTTTTAGCTAAAATATAAGTTGGTTTTTTATAAAAAATGACAAATATCATTTTTATAACTTTTTGTTAAAATTTTCACTTCAAGCCAATAATTAAAACCAGAAGTAATCCAGAAGTTAAAATCAAACTAATTTTCCAAAAAGAATTTGCCTTTTTCAATTCCATAAATTGAAAAGCAACAAGTAAAAATTTGATTGCCGAAATCCCCAAGATTAGAAAAACTATCCCTTTAGAAATTGTGGAAGAAGAAGCGATTAATGCTGTCGATAGCGTAAGAACCAACAGTAAAATGTAAGTATAAATGAATGATTTTTTCATATATGTAAATTTTGATTTTTAAGCGGTCATATATGGTATCGCTTTTTTTTCAAAAGGTGTTTGCTTGCGCAAACTCGTTGTTAGTGGCGATTTCATGGTTAGAAAATTAAATACAAAACTGGAAATAGCAGCAACCAAATCAAGTCGCACATATGCCAGAAAGCAGCACAAGCCTCGACATCTTCGACGGCAGTTTCAGAATTTTTCTTGGTCATTCCTTTATTTGTCCAAGCCAAAATCACCAATCCCACCAAAACGTGAATCAAATGAAATGCGGTTAACATCCAATAAAAAGTAAAAAACATATTGGTTTCCAATGAAATTCCCGCTTCGATTTTATGGTAATATTCAATGCTTTTTAAAACAATAAATAACAATCCACCCAACATCGCCAATTTGAAATAAAAAGACGATTTTCGAATATTATTTTCCTTGAATTCGTGAACTGCAGCCGCCATAAACAAACCGCTGGTCAACAAAAAAACCGTGTTAATCGCTCCAAAACCGGTGTTGAGTTGCAACCTGGATTGATGAAATACTTCAGGTTCTTGATTACCGTAATACACGAAAGCCACCAGCGCCATCCCAAAAGTGAAAAGTTCCAAGAAAATAATAATCCACATCAAAATTCCTCCCGGTGGATAATAAATGTTTTTGTAGTTGATTTTTAAAGTATTCATTTTCGGTTTATTCCCAATCTAATAATCGTTGTTCGCCTTCAATTTTCTTGATATCTGTAATATCTTGCGATAATTCAATCACACCTTTGTACTTTTTATTGGCATCGCGAACAGCAAAATAACGGATGTAAATCAAGCGTTCCTTGAAATTTATCCAAAAAGAAGCCTCGTTTTGAGTGCCATTTTTAAAACTTTCTATGATTTTGAGAACCGTTCCAACACTTTTTGGCGGATGACAAAACTTTACTTCACGGCCAATGATTCCGGCACTTCTAGGAAAAACACGTTCTTCTCCTCGATTGTAAAAAATCACTTTGTCATTTTCATCCACAAAAGTTAAATCCAAAGGCATCGTTTTAAGGAGAAGATTCACTTGTTCCACAGTCATATAGCCTTCGTCATAATGCGAAGTATTTTCAGTAGAAAATGTCATTTCTCTTTTGGTGAAATCCTCACTCGGGTGAATGTATTCCACGGCTGGGAAAGGAGCAGGCGTTTCCGCTAACATCCAACCAATTTCCTCTTCGCCTTTGCGCATACTAATCCAATCCTTCTCGGTAAGTAAATCCAAGGAATTGGGGAACAAAACATTGTCTTCCGTATTCAATAATCTTGAAATCCCTTCAACCAAAAAGGGAGTGTTGGTTATAATCTTGTCGAATTGTTTGGCATCCATATTTTTGCGCAACAATCTAAATTGTTCTCTCAAATTATCGTGAAAAGACCACATTCCTTGCGAAGGACCATTCCATCCTTTTTTTTCCAAATAGGGAAAAAGTTGGTTTTCTTTTCGGGCAAATCGTTTTTCGATGGTTTGCAATTGGTTGAAAATATTGGTGTATTTCTGAAATTCAGCCTCGACATCCACAGTTGATATTTCTTCTAAAAGCCCAATTATTATTTCTCTTTCTTGATAATAAACACTCACAGGATGTCCTTCGGGAAGCGTTGCTGTATCTAAGTTATTGTTCATTTTGTATTTATTTTTGATGTTTAATTTTTTCATATAATTTCACTAACGACTGCAACAATTCGACTGGTGTTGTCAGGATTTGGTAGTGATTTTGCCCAAACATTTGGGGTAAATAATATTTGGCTTCGGCTTCAATTGCCAAGGCGTAGGAATTGATATTTCTGCCGTTGAGCTCTCGAAGCGCTTGTTTCACGTCGTTTATGCCGTACTTGCCTTCGTATTTGTCGTAATCGTTTGGTTTTCCATCAGAAATCAGGATAACCCATTTATTTTTAGTGCTTCTTTTGTCCAATCTTGCTCCTGCGTGTCGCAAAGCCGCACCAATTCTGGTGTAGCCATTGGGCTCTACTGCACCAATTTTATGTTTGGCAACGTTCCAACTTTCGTCAAAATCCTTCAAAGTCAAATAGGTAGAAAAGTTTCTGGTTTTCGAATAAAAACTATCAATCGAAAAATCGATATTGAATTCGTTCAGGATTTCTCCAAAGAGAATCGAAACGTCTTTCTCCACATCAATAACACGGTTCCCAGCCGCATAACCATCGCTAGAAAGACTGATGTCCAACAGAATTAAAATGGATAAATCTTTCTCCTTTTTTCGATTCGAAATGTATATTTTTTCGGAAGGTGTTCGTTGCGAATGCACATCGACATACAAATCCGTGATGGCGTCAATGTCGAATTCATCGCCTTGTGTTTGTCGTCTTTGCTGCTGCATTTTGTTGTTCACATTGGTCAACATTTTGCGCAAACCCAAGAGCGTTGAAGCGTTTTTCGTAATTGTGTTTTTATAATAATTACTGTCTGTTTTTTGCTGTGATTTGGGATAGACTTTACAGAAATTCTCTTTGTACGTTCGCTTGCTAAAATCCCATTCGTCATACGTTAAATGAAACCCTTTATTATCCATTTCGGCACTTTCGGAAATGCTTGTGTTTTCGATAAAATCGGCTTGATACACCGAATGCGAAGTGTCATCCACCCGAACGGTGAATTTCATATTCAATTCTTCCAATGCTTCCTGATGGTCTTCGAGTTCGTCTGAACCATCAAAATCGCGCCAAGTTCCGTTGAACTCTTCGGCGGTTTCTGCCTTTTCAAAATTGTGCAACAAGACATAATCTTCTTGTTGTTTTTTATCTAATTCAACGGTAATCACTTCTTCCACAGCTTTTGCTTTCAACGTGGTTAAAGCTTGGTTTTCATTCCCTTTTTTGGTTTTATCTGAGAAGTTTTCGAGTTTGGAATCTGTTTTTTGTTCTGCTTCATTTCGCATCCATTTTCCGAAAATCCACGAATAGTCAACACCGGTTTTTGAATCTATTTTTTGTTCAAAATGCCGTTTAGCTTTGTTATAAATTTCTTTTGTAATCGGAAATTCTTCGAATAAAACTTCCAGAACTTGATGGGATGTTTCTTCTGCTTTTTGTTGCGAAAGTGCTAAAGATTGTTCGGTATCGGATGATTTCCAATTCAAATCCAAACGTTGCTGAATCGTTAAATATAAAATTCTAAAAAGGTAAAATTTTCGATTTTCTTCAATAGTTGAAAATTCGGCAAAGGAAATGGGAAGGAAAAAATTATTGTTTTTATAACCACCTTCTCGTTCTGCTGGGAAAATTTCGATTGGCTTTCCAGTAAATGCTCGTGCCAAAATAGTCAATCGTGGCTTGATGTCATTCAAAGAAATTGTTCTGGCACTTACTTCAGGACTTACTTTTTTTATCCTTTTTAAATGCTTGAAAAACTTTCCAACTATATATTCGTCTATTTCGAAACCCATTTTATTTAGTGTTCAGTATTCAGTATTCAGTGTTCAGTATTCAGTCTCTCGCTCATTACCGCGACTGAATACTGATCACTGACCACTCTTTTATATCATCAAATTGCACAAATCTTTCAATGCTTCCACGGTTTGTAAATCATCTGTCAATGGTTCTACGATGGCGACGTGAACAGATAATCTTTTTGGTAATCCGCTGTGAATTATTTTCGCCGCATCGACCAAAAGTCGTGTCGAAACCGTTTCGGTCAGACCTAATTCGGTCAAGTTTCTGATTTTGTTTCCAATGGCAACCAGTTTTTTGGCGGTGTCTTGATCAATATCGGTTTCATTAACCAAAATTTCAATCTCGATTTTTGGTTCTGGATAATCAAAAGAAACGGCAATAAATCGTTGGCGAGTGGAGGGTTTCAATTCCTTAAAACCTCTTTGATACCCTGGATTAAAGGAAGCAACCAACATAAAATCGTCGTGTGCTTTTACCGTTTCGCCCAATTTGTCAATGAAAAGTTCGCGTCTGTGATCCGTCAGGGAATGAATGGCCACAATTACATCGGGACGCGCTTCGGCTACTTCATCCAAATAAATAATGGCGCCTTCTTTTACTGCGGTGGTCAATGGGCCGTCGAGCCAAATCGTTTCGGCTCCTTTGATTATGAATCGCCCAATCAAATCGGTTGAAGATGTTTCTTCGTGGCAGCTAATCGTGATGATTTTTTTATCCAATTGATGCGCCATATATTCTACAAAACGAGATTTACCAGTTCCTGTTGGTCCTTTTAACAGAAAAGGAATTTTGTTTTTATAAGCTTGGTTAAAGACTTCAATTTCTTTCCCCACAGCGTGATAATAAGGTGTGTTTTCTAACATTTTATTTTTTATTTAAAAAAACCAGAACCTATTAACCGTTTTTTCTTTGGAAATGCAATTCTAAAAAAGGGTGGTTAAAGGATTCTGGCGGGCAATAATTGAATTAGTTAGTATTCAGTTTTATTTAGTTTCTTCTAAAGCTTCGTCTGTGGGTCTGCCGTATTTGATAAAATCGTAGATGAACATACTAATTCCCACTGTAAACAAGGTGGCACAAATAAGAAGCACCACAAAGTGAACGGCGATTTCGTTTTGAACATCTCCAAACTCCATTTTCATTTTTCGTTCCAAATATACTTGGGCAACACCAGCAACACCAAAGGCTACCGTCATTCCTAATATTCCAATATTGGACAACCAAAAAGCCAAATGACCTTGAGTTGAATCGTACCGTTTTCGACCCGTTAGATTAGGAAGTGCATAACTAATTATGGCAAAAACAATCATTGCATAAGCACCCCAGAAGGCATAGTGACCGTGCATTGCTGTTACTAAAGTTCCGTGTGTATAAATATTTACTTGTGGCAAAGTGTGTGCAAAACCAAGTAATCCAGCTCCAACAAAAGAAACGATGGCCGAACCAATTGTCCAGAATAAAGCGATTTTGTTGGGATGACTTTTTTCGCCTTTTCGATACATATTAACAGCAAACAATGCCATTGCCAAGAAAGCTAAAGGTTCCAAAGCGGAGAATATTCCACCAACAATCAACCAAATTTTATTTACACCTATATAATAATAGTGGTGTCCTGTTCCCAAAACTCCCGAAAGGAAAGTCAATCCAACGATGACATACAACCATTTTTCGATTACTTCTCTGTCAACTCCAGTCAATTTGATTAACAAGAACGAAAGAATACCGCCCATAATTAATTCCCAAACACCTTCAACCCACAAGTGAACTACCCACCAGCGGAAGAAGGAATCCATAACTTGACTGTCAAACCAAATCATTCCGGGTAAATAAAGTAAGGCAGCAAACAATAATCCCATAGACAACACTAGAGCTGTCGTGGTTTGACGTTTTCCTTTGAATAATGTTCCTAGAATTAACCCTAGAAATAGCAATACATTTATTACTACTAAAAAGTCTAACTCTCTTGGAATTTCAAGGAATTTCCTTCCTTCCCAATGGTTCAAGTGGAAACCGACAACGGCTACAACACCAACAACCGCCAAGGAAATAAGCTGAATATAAGCCCATTTTATGCTGATTAATTCGCGTTGTGCTTCTTCAGGGATGATGTAATAAGCTGCTCCCATAAAACCGGTTAACAACCAAACTACCAATAAATTAGTATGAACTGCACGAGCCACGTTAAACGGAATAATTTCGTGCAATCCTTGAATTCCTATGCGGTCGAAGCCCATAATAAAGCCGTAGATAATTTGCAAGGAGAACAAAAGCATACACAATGCAAAAAACCAATAGGCTACTTTCTGTGATTTATATTTCATTTTTGTAAATTTTATTTGTTAATATGTCAAAAATGTTATCGCTTTTTTTTGTTTGTGTTTGCTTAAGCAAACTTCTAAATAGTGGCGATTTCATAATACAATAATTTAATTTTTAACTTTAGATAAAGGAGAGACCACTCGGTCAAAACCATTTAAGTCGATTTTGCCAATCCATTTGAAGTAAGCAACAACAGCATCAGCATCGGCTTCATTCATTCCGTAAGCCACCATTTTTCTACCTCGTGGTTGCCAAGGATCTTTAGACATTAAGACAATTTTCACATAAGCATCGCCACGACGGTCGATGACTTTGGTTAATTCTGGAGCATAATAACCACCTTCTCCCAGAATGGAATGACAACCCATACAATTGTTGGATTCCCAAATTTCTTTTCCTCTCACAACATTCTTGTCGATTGAAGCGTAATTAGTTTGATCATTTCTTGGCATAAAAGAATAAATAGTCAGCCCTATGAAAATTAAAAAGGTGACCAATGTTCCTCCCAGAAAAAATGCTCTTGCCTGTGATTTTGAAAGCATAATTATCAGTTTTTGTTAGTTAATAAATTTACTTGTTTAAATAACGGACAAAATCATCCATTATTTATTTTGTGCAAAGTACGTTTCGAAATATTTTATATCTTATGATTCCAATCATATTTAATGCAGTATTATTTCGATAAAATTTCGAACGAAAAAAAGTAAAAATTGAGACGGATAAGGATTCATAATTTATCAACCACCTGTTAATAAAAAAATGATAAAAAAAATGAAATATGATTTAAATCATATGAAATAAAGCTTTTAATCTGTAGCATTATAGTCGGAAAAAAGAGGATATTTTTTTTTCTAATCCATTGAAATTAAACCCTCTATTAAATAAAAAATCATGAGTTTACAAGAAATAACAACCATTGGAGATTTTGTCGCCAAGGATTTTAGAACAGCTGCCATTTTTACAAAATACGGAATCGATTTTTGTTGTAAAGGGCAAAGAACCATCGATGAAGTGTGCTCAAAAATGAGCCTAAACGAACCGCAATTATTAAGTGAATTAAACGCTGTTTTAACAACAAAAAATGATGCTGAAAACGATTTTGATTCTTGGTCTTTAGACGTATTGATAGATTATATCGAAAAAGTACATCACCGTTTTGTTGAAGAAAAAACACAAATTCTGATTCCTTTTTTAGATAAAATATGTAGCGTTCATGGAGAAAATCATCCTGAATTATTAGAAATAAATCAAATTTTCAATGATAGTGCAAAAGAATTAGCATCGCATATGAAAAAAGAAGAATTGATTTTATTTCCTTTCATAAAAGAAATGATAAATGCCACAAAAAGTCATGGCACTATTGGAAAACCTTTTTTTGAAACCATAAAAAATCCAATTGCGGCTATGATGAGCGAACACGAAAATGAAGGAGAACGTTTCAGAACAATTTCGGCTTTGACCCATAATTATACTCCTCCAAATGATGCTTGCAGCACTTATAATGCAACCTATAAATTGCTAGAAGAGTTTGAACAAGATTTACACAAACACATTCATTTAGAAAGTAATATCCTGTTTCCAAAAGCAAAAGCTTTAGAGAAATTTTTCTCAACCGAAGAATAAAACAACAACAACCTATCATAAAACCAAAATCAGTAAATACTATGGAAAAGTACGTTATCAAGAGAAACGGAGATTACAAACCGTTTGAGAGTTTCAAAATTGAAGATGCCATCGCAAAAAGTTTCAAAAGTGCTACCATAACATTTGACGAAAGTGTTTTTGAAGAAGTTATCAAAGGATTGCAATCCAAAGAAACTTGGGCAGTCGAAGAAATTCAGGATCTAATCGAGAAAAGTCTTTTTGAGAAACAGTACTTTGAAGTAATGCGCTCTTTTATGTTGTATCGTCACACCCGAAAATTACAGCGGGAACACGTTGAGGGAATCAATGACGACACGACTTATGTTGACAGTTCACAAACCATTTCTGAATATATCGAACAAACGGATTGGCGTATCAACGCTAATGCTAACACCTCTTATTCCAATGCTGGTTTGGTCAATAATGTGGCTGGGAAAATTATTGCTAATTATTGGTTAGACAAGGTTTACACCAAAGAAGAAGGATATGCGCACAGAAATGGTGATGTTCACATCCACGATTTAGACTGTCTTACAGGCTATTGCGCAGGTTGGAGTTTGCGTGTTTTGCTTAACGAAGGTTTCAACGGAGTTCGCGGTCGTGTCGAAAGTAAAGCACCATCACACTTTAGAGAAGCTTTAGGACAAATGGCCAATTTTATGGGAATTTTACAAAGCGAATGGGCTGGTGCTCAAGCATTCAGTTCGTTTGACACTTATTTAGCACCTTATGTGTTCAAAGACGATTTATCGTTTGATGATGTGTTGAAAGCTATTCGCAGTTTTGTCTATAATTTGAATGTTCCGGCACGTTGGGGACAATCACCTTTCACGAATATCACTTTGGATTGGGTTGTCCCAGAAGATTTGAAAACTCAAATTCCAACAAAAAATGACTTCCATTTCTTTGAAAATAATTTCAATCACGACCTTTTGGTAAGAGCACAAGAACGTGGCGTTACTAAAGTTACCGATTTGCGTTATGAGCATTTTCAAAAGGAAATGAACCTCATCAACAAAGCGTATTATACAGTAATGACCGAAGGCGATGCCAATGGACAACCTTTCACTTTCCCAATTCCAACAGTAAATATAACCGAAGAATTCGATTGGGATGGAGAAAACACTGACTTGCTTTTCGAAAATACGGCAAAAATTGGTTCTTCTTATTTCCAAAATTTTATTGGAAGCCAATACAAATTAGACGAAAATGGCGATAAAGTAGAAAACGAAAATGCTTATAAACCGAATGCTGTTCGCAGTATGTGTTGTCGTTTGCAATTGGATTTGCGCGAACTATTGAAACGCGGAAACGGACTTTTTGGAAGTGCTGAAATGACCGGAAGTATTGGTGTTGTAACCATCAATATGGCTCGTTTAGGCTATTTATACAGAGGAAACAAAGCCGAATTATTCAAACAATTAGACAAGTTACTTTATATTTCAAAATCGACTTTGGAGAAAAAACGCGTCTTCATTCAGGAAATGTACGACCGCGGTTTGTATCCTTATACCAAACGCTATTTACAACATTTTAGAAATCACTTTTCGACTATTGGCGTCAACGGAATCAACGAAATGATTGTCAATTTTTCTGGAAGAAAAGACACTGTAACATCGGCAACAGGAATTGATTTTGCTTCAGAAATTTTAGATCATATTCGTGGTCGAATGAAAGAATTTCAGGAAGAAACAGGTAATTTATACAATCTCGAAGCCACTCCAGCCGAAGGAACTACTTATCGTTTTGCCAAAGAAGACAAAAAACGTTTTCCAAATATTATTCAAGCCGGACAAGAGGACAATATTTATTATACCAACAGTTCCCAAATTCCGGTGGATCATACCGAAGACCCTTTTGAAGCGTTGCTTTTACAAGACGAATTACAATGCAAATACACCGGAGGAACCGTTTTACACTTGTATATGAGTGAAAAAATGAGTTCGCCTGAAGCTTGTAAACAGTTTGTCAAAAAAGTAGTTTCGAGCTTTAGATTGCCTTATATCACCGTAACTCCTGTGTTTAGCGTTTGTCCCGTTCACGGCTATTTGAATGGTGAACACGAATATTGCCCAAAATGTGATGATGCATTAATTGAAAAACAAAAAAGTTTGAAGTTGAACAATTGACTTTTAAACGTAAAAATTTAAAAACCATTAAGATATTAAGTTGCATTAAGTCAAATTACGCTTAATTTTCTTAATTTCTTAATGGTTTAAAAGCAATTTCGATTTTTAAAAATTAGTAACAAAAAACTTATATCAAAATATATGAAAACAGAAACCAAAACCAATCCGATTTTAGAAGAAAATCAGCATTTGAGAACCAAATGCTTGGTTTACACGCGCGTAATGGGCTATCACAGACCCGTAGAAAGTTTTAATATTGGAAAAAAAGGTGAACACAAACAACGAACTCATTTCACTGAAGGAAAATGTTAGTAAGCCCATTTACAGCTTAACACCTTTCACCTTATTAGATTATCCACATAAATCAGCTTGCATACTTTGGTTTGCAGGCTGTAATATGCGCTGTTTGTATTGCTATAATCCTGAAATTGTACTCGGAAAAGGAAGTCTTTCATTCGAAAAAATACTTTCATTTCTGAATTCAAGAAAAAATTTATTAGACGCAGTCGTTTTCAGTGGAGGAGAATGCATCTTACATAAAAATATTATTCAGCTGATTGCCGAAGTTAAAAAAATGGGCTTTTTGGTTAAAATTGACACCAATGGAAGTTCACCCGAAGTAATGCAACAATTACTAAATCAACACTTGATAGATTACATCGCATTAGATTATAAAGCCCCCAAATCGAAATTTCAAGCGATTACACAATCGGATTTGTACAATCCTTTCGAAAAAACATTAGACCTCATTCTAGAAGCCAAAATTCCTTTTGAAGTCAGAACAACCTACCATTCTGATTTGTTAAGAGAAGATGATTTGAAAGAAATGGTAGCCTTTTTGGAAAGCAAAAACTATTCAGGCAATTATTACATTCAATATTTCAAAAATAATGTGGAAACACTTTCAAAACTGGAACGATCCAATAATCGAATTGATTGTGAAAAATTTTCCACACCCACTATTAAGATTGTCTTGAGAGAATAAAACTAATTTCTAATATTTAAAAAATGTTTTCAAAAACCTGTGAATACGCGATTCGAGCTTCTATTTTTATAGCCACACAATCCTTTCATGACAAAAGGGTTACTGTTAAAGATATTTCCGAAAAGATTGATTCTCCCCAATCATTTACAGCCAAAATCCTGCAAATTTTAGCTAAAAATAATCTCGTTCATTCAGTTCAAGGAATTGGAGGCGGTTTTGAAATCCCAAAAGAGATTATAAATCAAATCAATCTTTCGCAAATTGTGAAGGCTATTGATGGAGATTCTCTTTTTACTTGTTGCGGTTTGGGATTAGGCAAATGTTCCGAAATTCATCATTGTTCGGTACACGAAAAATTCAAAGAAATAAGAAGCGAAATAGTAGATATGCTTAACAATACTAATCTTGAAGAGCTCGCATTGGGAATTAAATCAGGAAATTCTTTTTTAAGCAATTATGAGGAAGAAAATCTAGCTTCTTCTGAATGAAAAATCAATTTATCAACAAAACCACAGTAATTTATTAAAGTTACTTAATTTTACAAAAAAATGCTTTCAAAAACCTGTGAATACGCGATTCGAGCTTCTATTTTTATAGCCACACAATCCTCTCAAAACAAAAGGGTTACCATAAAAGAAATTGCCAAAAATATTGATTCGCCTCAGTCTTTCACGGCTAAGATTTTACAGATTTTGGCAAAAAAAGAAATTGTCCATTCTATCAAAGGAATTGGAGGCGGATTTGAGATACCAAAAGACGACATCAAAAAAATTAATCTAGCCCAAATTGTAATCGCTATCGATGGCGAGGCTCTCTTTACAAGTTGTGGTTTAGGAATAGATCATTGCTCCGAGGAACGTCCTTGCCCACTTTACAACAAGTTTAAAGGAATCCGAAAGGAACTGGTTTTTATGCTTGAAAACACGAATCTCGAAGAAATGGCTATGGACATTAGATCCGGAGATTCTTTTTTGATGTGAGAAAAGAAAATTTAAAAATAAAAAAACTCGCCTATCCCAAATTTTCAGGATTAAGCGAGCTCATTTTCTATAAAAAATTGTTTATACCACAACTAATTCTGGCACTTCTACTCCAACCAATTCTTTTGTATAAAATTCCAATTGGTTTTGAATTTCTTTAATACTATTCTCGAAATAATTCGTGTTTGCAAAAAAGTTTTGATAAAAGGCAATACCTTCTAATAAATTACTTTTAAATGCTTTTAACTTTTTCACTTGCGAAGCATTAATCTCATTCGAAATGTTTTTGATGTCATTTTTCAAATAATCGATATACATTTTCAACTCTTTGATGAATAAATTGGGCCTGTTTGGATCCGTCATCACATTGAAATTGCCATAAATATGTCGAACCATTTCAGATAGCGAAACTTCTTTGTCAAAATAAGCCATGTTTGGCCCAGGACAAATAATCACACCTTGCGATTGTCCAGTTATTTTAATATCATTTTCAAGATAAGAAGCATTGGCCAGACCTACACAAAGACAAGCTTTTTCGGTAATATCGAATTTCTTTTTATCATAATCTTCGGGAGATAAAGTTTCTTTTATTTCATTCAGTTCGTCCAATTTTACATCTTGATATTTCTTTGAAGAAGTACAAATTCCTTCAGGACCAAATTCCTTACTCAAAGCCAAAAACTTTTTCGGACAAGAACTTCCAGCTTTATCATCATCAATACGTTTTTGTTTGAACATTTCGTTTGATGTTCCTCTCACGGTATTAAATGGAACTCCCAGTGGCGAAATATGACTCAAATACAAATCTTTTTCTTTGGCATTTCTCAACAATTCACGCGTTTCTTCATCAACAGAAGTTGCTTCTGGAACCAATAAAAATGGGGTTCCCCAACCCACAGCATCCACATTATAATAATCCAACATAAAATCGTGTTCTTCGGCAGTTCCTACACCTCCTTGAACAGTAATTTTCAAATCCAAAGGCGTTTCAGGAATGTGCATTCCCTTTTGTGCCAAGGCTTTCACCATAATATCGTGAGCCGATTGAACCAATTGCTCTTTTTTATGTTTGAATTCTTCCATAATTGGACCTAATAAAACCCCATCGGTAGCAAAAGCGTGTCCACCACAATTCAACCCTGATTCGATGCGATATTCAGAAACCCAAAGTCCTTTTTTGGCCAAGAAATTTCCCTGAATCATTGCCGAACGATAATCACTTACTTTCAGTATAATTTTCTTTTCTAAATAGTTGTTTGCATCTGGAAAGAAACAAGAGAAACTTTCGAAATAAGCAAATAATCTAGGATTCATTCCCGCCGACAATACAATTGAAGAAGTCAAATTGCTATTGGCAAACCCACGAAGAGCCGCATGTGCATCGTTGAATTCTACTGGCAATTGTTCGTGATTATGAAAATTATCTTTGTCAAGCTTCGTCATAATATTCACATCGATTTCACCAGGATAAAGGTTTTCTTCGAGATATTTTTTGACATTTTCTTTCCAAGCAATTCCATCTTCCAAAAAGTGCTCTAATCCTTGTTTGATTTCGGATTTGTTAGGCAACATGGCAATATAATTTTCTAATGCATGTTTGCTTTCTGATAATTCTGTTTTGAAATTTTCGAATTTATCTTTTACAACTTTATCGACTAAGTTCAAATAAGAAGTAATACGTTCTGCACGATAATCGTGAATTTTCTTAGTTATTTCTTGATAAGGAACATCGAATTTTTCGCTATAAAAAGCTCTCATTTTTTCAATAAGCTCATCATCGGCAAGTGCAATAACTGATGATATTCCGTACTTCGCAACACGAATTGGGCTATCAATTGTGAAAGCCAATCCCATCACCGGAATATGAAAAGTATGTAACTGTTTATTTGTCATCATGTACTTAAATAATTTGTTAATGGTATAAGATGCAAATATCGCAAAAGCAATTAACACAAAAACTGATAATTATCATACGTTGATGGACTTTATAGTTCCTTTGTGACGATAATAGGTTTAATCTTATCTGTGAGCAAAAAATACTCGATACAAATAAAGAAAATAAAACAATTAGGCACGAATTATGCTGTTGCTAAAGTCAGATTACACAAATTTTATCTGTCTTGGGCAGATTAATAAACTTGAACGGAGTTTGTTTTGTGTAAATTAGCATAAACTAGCTGTTTGTAAACAGGTTTGCGTAGAAAAAACACAAAATAATTTTAATATGTTAGACCTTTATTGGGTTGCGTTTAAGAGTGTTTTTTGTTTTTTAAATATGTGTATCTTTGTAAAAATATTGTCCAAAAAAGGGATTACCTAAATTGATTACCGAATGAAAAATCTTAAAGAAAGAATACTGGAGCTAAAAAAAGAAAAAAATGCGGTTATTTTAGCGCATTATTATCAGGAAGCCGATATTCAGGATGTAGCAGATTATGTGGGCGATAGCTTAGGATTATCGCAAGAAGCGATGAAAGTAGATGCCGATATTATCCTTTTTGCAGGAGTACATTTTATGGCCGAAACGGCAAAAATATTAAATCCCAGCAAGAAAGTGATTCTTCCAGATTTAAAAGCTGGCTGTTCGCTAGCCGAATCTTGCCCTCCAGAAGATTTTAAAAAATTTACCGAAGCGCATCCCGACCATATTGTCATCACTTATGTGAATTGTTCTGCCGAGGTGAAAGCCCTAACTGACATTGTAGTAACGTCTGCAAATGCCGTTAAAATCGTAAACTCAATTCCAAAAGACAAACCCATTATATTCGCTCCTGATAAAAATTTAGGCAAATATGTCATGGAACAAACTGGAAGAAAAATGCTGCTTTGGGATGGTGCTTGTGTGGTTCACGAAGCTTTTTCATTGGATAAACTCATTGCTTTATACAAAAAAAATCCAGATGCTCAGATTATTGCGCATCCCGAATCAGAAACGCATATTCTAAAAACAGCCAACTATATTGGCTCTACTGCGGGAATGATTAATTATGTAAAAACAAATCCAAGCAACAAATTTATCGTGGCTACAGAAGCAGGAATTCTTCATAAAATGAAACAGGAAGTTCCTGATAAAATATTAATTCCAGCACCTTCAAACGAAGACAATACTTGTGCCTGCAGCGAATGTGGTTATATGAAAATGAATACTTTACAGAAAGTATATGACTGTTTATTAAATGAAACTCCTGAGATTTCTGTCCCTGACGATATTATGAAAAAAGCATTGATTCCTATCGAACGAATGCTTGAACTATCAAAATAAATGATCCAAACAAACTACTTAATCATTGGTTCTGGCGTTGCTGGATTGACCTTTGCACTGAAAATTGCTGAGGAATTTCCAGATAAAAAAGTTACGATTGTAACTAAAGCCAATGCGGATGAATCCAATACCAAATATGCTCAAGGTGGTATTGCCATTGTTACAGACAAAATTGTGGATTCCTATGAAAAACACATCGAAGACACCATAATTTGTGGTGATGGATTGTGTGATGAAGAAGTGGTAAAAATGGTCATTACCGAAGGCCCAAAACGATTAAAAGAACTCATTGAGTGGGGAGCAAAATTTGACAAAAATGCTGCCGGAACACTAAATTTAGGCAAAGAAGGTGGCCACTCCGAAAATAGAGTGGTGCATCATAAAGACCAAACAGGTCAAGAAATTCAGCGTGCGATTTCGCATCAAGTGCATCAAAAAGAAAACATTAACGTTTTAGATTATCACCTAGCTATTGATTTGATTACCGAAAATAATCGCTGTCTAGGTGCTTATGTTTTAGACGAAAAAACGAACGAAATTCTAACATTTCAATCCGATTTTACCATACTGGCTACTGGCGGAATAGGTCATCTTTATGGTCATACCACAAATCCAGTGATTGCCACTGGCGACGGAATTGCAATGGCTTACAGAGCCAAAGCAGTTGTAAAAGAAATGGAATTTATTCAGTTTCACCCCACCGCTTTGTACGATGCTTCAACAGGAACATCTTTTTTAATTTCAGAGGCTGTTCGTGGTTTTGGAGCTTATTTGCGAACCAAAAACGGTCATCGCTTTATGCCTGATTACGATTCCCGAGGCGATTTGGCTTCACGAGATATTGTGTCACAGTGCATCGATTTAGAACTCAAAAAATCGGGTGACGATTGCGTTTATCTCGATTGTTCGCATTTAAATATGGAAGCTTTTATAAAACATTTTCCGATGATTTATGAACGCTGCAAAAGTATTGGAATAGATTTATCCAAAGATTGGATTCCTGTAGTTCCTGCTCAACATTATCTTTGTGGAGGAATTGTAGTCGATAAAACCGGAAAAACTTCTGTCGAAAATTTATTTGCTTGTGGCGAATGTTCCAGAACGGGTTTACATGGAGCGAATAGATTGGCATCAAATTCTTTATTAGAAGCCTTAGTTTATTCGGACAAAATTTTTAATTATTTGGCCAATACTTCTTTCGACAAGAGCCAATTTGAAGGCAAAGTCACCGATTGGAAATTAGTTCCAAAACCAGCAATCAATCCAGATTATGTTGCCAAAAGAAAAGCCGATTTACAACTTTTGATGCGTCAAAACGCTGGAATTGTGCGTAATGACGCCGATTTGCTAAAAGCTAAAGAAAAACTAACGCTTTGGAAAAATGAAATCGAAGAAAAAATAAATACCTATCAAATTAATGCGGACTTGTGTGAGTTGCAAAATTTAATAACCATTGGAAGCTTAATAGTTCATCAATCTATTGACCGAAAGGAAAACTGTGGCGGTTTTGTAAAAATCAATTCCTAATATTTTTTTTCTTCTATTTACTCTTTGCTTGTGTTCTTACTATTTTTCCTTAAATTTGATTCTTCTAACTAAGGAAATTCTTTTTATACACATTATTTTTAGAATGAAAAGTAAATTTATATCAATATTGATGCTCCTTTTTGTTGTAATAGACAGTAAAGCTCAAGATATTGACACTTATTATATTTATAAAAATAATGATTCTATTAAACAAGTTGATGGGATTGACTATTTGATTAAATTATTCAAAATCAATAAGAGTCAGGAAAAAATTGAAAACAAGAAAGTCAATTTTTCATTTTTCCCTGTTGATGCCAGTAACGCTGGTGATAGAGTCCTCGTTTCTTCTTTTAACGCTACTTTTTTATTAGGCGAAAAGGAAAATACTAACAATTCGACTGTATATTTAATTCCTTATATCTCTTTTAATAATCAATTCGGAATCGAGCTATACCCTACTATTTGGCTCAAAGAAAATAGCTGGAATTTTGTTGGCGAATATTTTGGTTTAAATTTTCCTCAGGATACTTGGGGTTTGGGCGGAGATACTCCAGAAAGCAACGAAACACTGGTTGATGGTAAGACCTTGCGGTTTCATCAAAATGTTTTGAAAGGAATTCTCCCTAATTTAGCTGTTGGTTTGGGTTATCAATACGACGAACATCACGAACTTGAAATAAAAGAAACGAACATAGATGCCGATATTCCTAAAATAACTACCAATAAAACTATCTCCTCTGGCGTTTCTCTTCCCATCGTTTTCGACAACCGAAAAAACATCAATAATCCCCAGAACGGAATGTATGCCAGTGCTACCTATTTGTACAACGACAAAAGTTTGGGTAGTGATACCAAATGGCAATCGTTATTTATTGATGCCAGAAAATATTTTTCTATTCCTTATGCTCGAAGTGTTCTCGCACTGCGCTCCTATTATTGGACAATCCTTTCAGGAGAAACTCCCTATTTCGATTTACCCTCTACCCGATCTGAACCTGGCACCAGTAGTTCTTCGAGAGGACTCCAAAAAAACAGATATCGCAGTAATGCGATGCTTTTCTTTGAAACCGAATACCGTTTCAACATCACGCAAAACGGATTTTTGGGCGGCGTAGTTTTTGCCAATACAACCTCAGCATCTGAATATGACACCCAGAATTTTAACTATTGGCAACCCTCAATTGGCGCTGGAGTTCGATTAAAATTCAACAAATACACCAAGGTAAACGTTGCTTTTGATTTTGGAATCAGTAAAGATTACGCGAGCGTTTACTTGAAAATTGGAGAGGTTTTTTAATCTTATCAAAAACCAAAAGCTAAATTTAAAAAGAAATTTCTACCTTTTCTGGGAATGTTATTCCAATCTGAAAAAGTCGAATAATAAGTGTCGAAAATATTTTCGATTCCTGCCTTTACATTGCATTTCACTTTTTCAAAAGCAAAAGAATAGCCCGCATCAAAATTCAAAATAGCATAAGAAGGTGTTCTGTCTTCACCATAAAATGGGCTGTATTGGGTTTGAGTTGCATTTCCCTGAACAGCAATTTCCGATGTGAATTTCCCTTTTTTATAATTCAAGGAAGACGAATATCGCAACGGACTTATGAAAGGCAAATTCTGGTCTTCGAAATCTTTTCCGTAGCTGTAAACCAATTGTCCTTTCCATTTAAAATCAGTCGAAAACTGGTATTCTAAATTCAAATCGGCATTGAAAATTGTAGCATAATCCAAAGCAGTGTAGATTTTCACACCGCTTGCGCCAATAGTCATTGGAATCAATGTCTCGTCTGGTTTACCTACAATATAATTGGAAATATGAAAATAGGAAGCCGACATTTTTGCACTCCATTTTTGAGTTTTATATCCAACAGAAACACTTCCTTCTAGGGAATTTTCATTCTTTAATTCTGGGTTTCCAATGTAGTCGAACAAATCAAAACTGTTGAATAAATAAAATCCGTAGCCCTCGGAAACCGATGGAGCGCGTTCTCCGAAAGCCAATCCAAAACCATACGAAAAACCATTTTCATCATACGAATAATTAGAGGATATACTTGGCAAAATTCGATTCTTGCTGTCTTTCATATTCGGATAAAAAATTTGTAAACTTTCTAATCCTAACTCGCTGGCAACCTGATTATAATGGTTTGCCAAGCTGGTTGAAAATTTCAAACTCGAATGACAATTCAACGCAATATTATCTTCTAAAAACAAGGCTGTATAGACTGTTTTCACATCGGGCCAAGTGTACATAAACATCAATTTTTCGTTGGAATCAGCTGGATACATTGTCATTTCGGCAACCGAACGATTGTAAAATGAGTTCAAATCAGCAATAAAATGATGGCTATTGATAACTCCTTTTACTTTAGAATAAAACCCAAAAGTGTCGCTCCAACCCGGCATATCCATATGAATCGGCACCGAAGGTCGCTTGGTATCGTCCATTTTATGCGTGATGGTATTGTAATAGATTTTGGTTTCCCAGTTTTCAATTTTGGACGATTCAGGAACATATTCATATTTCAGCGAAGTAATCAATGCTTCAGCCAAAGAAACATCCATTGGCAAGGCTGGATAACCCACATTTGTTGCTTTATCGTAGATTATAGAACCTTCGAGCAATTTATTTTTATCAAATGCAAATCCCGAAGTTGCTGATATATTAAATTTTCGAAACTGCGAAAATAAAACTTCCTGTCCCATTCCATCGGTGTAATTCTCGGCGTCTCGAAACATAAAATCGGTATCTACATAAAATGCTTTTTCGGTATAATTTACGGCTGAGCCTATAATTTTTTGCTTACTATTGGTTTCAAAACCAGTGTTTAGAGAAGTATCCCAACCTAAATCGGAGAAACCACTTCGATTTCGTTGCAAATCAATAGAACCGCCAATGGTAGAGCCATGACAAGCCCCTTGTTGACCCGATTTTATAGTCGCTTCGGACAAATTGGAAACCTCAACATAGGAAGTTATTGGATCCATTTTGTCAGTGCAAGCTCCAAAAACACGCATCCCATCTATGGTTACCAAAGTTCTCTCGGTGGTCATATTATTAATCATAGGTTCCCAAGCATAACTGCCTCGACGAATCATATCTACTTTGGTCGATTGTTGCAAATATTCATCAATAGTAGCCAATGGTTTGGCTTGTTTTTGATACAATTGGGCCTTTTTTCCAATGACAATAACTTCTTTTAAATCCTTTGGAGTGATTGTATCAATAGACTTTTCTTGGGCAATAATTACGGTAGGAATTAGAAAAAACATCCCTATAAAAAGTAGAAACTTTTTCATAAAAAAGGTAAAATTGTCTTTGCCAAAGTTCAACCCTTTGGCAAAGATTTGTTTTTAATTAAAACTCTATTTCGAAATAAATACTACTTGCCGGAACGGCATCAGTAATGGTTTCGCCTTTCAAAACAGTTCCCGAAGCATTCAGTAATTGTAAATTAATTTTCCAATATCCTGTCATCGTCAACGAGAGTTTGCCGTTGTATAAATCACCTGCAAGTGTTTGTGTTGCATCAACATTATTAGGAGAACTGTGATTTCCCATACTTGGCATTCTTGGGTCAATTTTTAATTTGTAATTATCCACAACAGGAAAATTCATCATGTCTTGCATTTTCCAAACACCTACCACCATATCATTTATCCCCACTTTTGGATGATGTGGATCAACGTAAGCTACTATATACCTTACATTATCAGAACCTGTAAATGTGGTCACTTTTTGTTTTGTCGATGCAGGAACATCTATTACCGAAGTCATAGAATAGGCTGCGCCATTGATGGTGTAATCTATTTTTAAATCCCAATATTCAGTAGCATTTTGCGCCATTTGAAAAACAATATAACCTTCATAAACTAAACCGTCTGTGGAGACTTTCGTTACTGGTGATTTAGGACAAGAATGGTTCATCATAGCCATATGCATCACAGGCATCCAAGAAATGGTAGCATCTTTTACATATTGATTGGTAGTTTTGTCCTTTATTTTTAATGCGATTTCGTTATATCCCTGCTCTAAACCGCTCATGTGCTTGTATAATTCAATGGTGTGAGTGGTGTTTGAAATCTCTTTAAACTTGGTCAATCCGTCTAATTCGTCTACTGTAGGCTCGTCATTATTTGTACAAGAAGTCATTATGGTTAGTAAAACCAATGGTAGTATTCTTAAAAATTTCATTTTTTTATTTTTTAAAATTTGATAATAAAAGTACTTTCGATAAAGATTTCATCGAAAAAATAGTTGTAAAAAAACTTGAAAAATTAAGAAATGAAAATGGGAGGTCGAAAAACGGAATCACTATTCAAATAAGAGTACAAGTCAGAATAGTTAGTGTTTAAGAATTGATTTTTATCGAAATAAATGTATCTAATATTGAAAGATTTGATTTCCTCAAAAAACAATACTTCCAATTCGTGAGAAGCGATTTTTTTGTTTGAAGAAATAGGAGTTTGACTTTCTGAAGTTTTTGCAAGCTCTTTCATCAAATGACATTTACCATTACACTGCAGTTTTGGCTTGGCTTTATTAACACAAAGAACTTTAGTAATGTATTCATAATTAACGACATAGTCAATAACCGGAAGTACCGGTTTTAGTAACATAAATAGCGCTAATAGGAATAGTATCTTTTTCACAATGCAAATATAGGACACCATTTAAAATTATTCTTATGATTCTGGTCATATTTTTTTTAACTTTATCCAACTTAAATTTGTGGCTTCATTTGTATTTGCCCAGTAAATTGCAAAAAAATACATAAAATTACTCATTTCAGGTATGCTAATAGATTTGGATTTACTTTATTCTTGGGGAGCTGTTGCAAAAAAATACAAAAAAAATGAAATTATTTTTGAAGAAGATGAAACTGCTAATTTTTACTATCAAATCCTTGACGGAAGTGTGCGATTGTTCAATTCGAATGATGAAGGAAAAGAATTTACCCAAGGAATTTTTTGCACTGGAGATGGTTTTGGTG
>DAORUG010000031.1:0-25930 GCA_035433125.1 Flavobacterium sp. | reverse complement strand
AACTAAATCTTAAAAGAATAGTTTTAAACGTTCAAAAGACAAAGGAAAGTTTTATGCCAATAAATCTAATAAAAGGATTTATTGGAGATTATAAATCGATTCTGTCGAATTATTCCGTGATGATACTCAACATAGCAATTCCAATTATAATCAATTGGTTAAAAAAAAGAAAAAGAGGCAATTAAGCCTCTTTTTTTTAGATCTAAACCTCAGTTTCAGGTTCCTCAGGTTCTACATAATCTGTAGGATGCGCTGCGGGTTTTATTCTTTTGGTTTTTTTCATCATTTCGCCCACTTGGTTCGAAGCAGAAAATGATGCTACCATATTGTTCAACATATCGCTTCCGGCTTGTGGAGAATTAGGTAATAATATCAAATTCGAATTCGTGTCTGCACCAATGGCTTGCAAAGTATCATAATGTTGCGTCACCACAATCAATGCCGATGCTTCTTGGGAATTGATTCCCACTTTGTTTAAAACATCCACACTTTCGACCAATCCGCGAGCAATTTCACGTCTTTGGTCGGCGATTCCTTGACCTTGCAATTTTTTACTTTCCGCTTCTGCTTGGGCTTTGGCCACAATTCTAATTCTTGAGGCTTCTGCTTCAAATTCAGCTACGGTTTTTTCTCTATCAGCAGCATTGATTCTGTTCATCGCATTTTTTACTTGAATATCGGGATCAATATCAGTAACCAATGTGTTGATAATCGTGTAACCATAGGTGGTCATTGCTTCGTTTAATTCTCTTTTTACTGCAACGGCAATATCGTCTTTTCTTTCGAAAACATCGTCCAATTTTAGTTTTGGAACTTCGGCACGAACTACGTCAAAAACATACGATGTGATTTGATCGTGTGGATATTCCAGTTTGTAAAAAGCGTCATAAACGGTTTCTTTTACCACCATAAACTGTACAGAAACTTTTAGTTTTACAAAAACGTTGTCTTTGGTTTTGGTTTCGATAATAACGTCCAATTGTTGGATTTTTAGATTAACACGACCGGCAATTCTGTCAATCAAAGGGATTTTGAGTTGAAGACCAGATTGTCTAATGCTTAAAAACTTTCCAAAACGCTCAATGATAACGGCGGTTTGCTGTTTGACTGTAAAAAAGGAAGACAAGAAAATAAATAGTCCGAAAACAAGAAAAATAATTAATAAAGGATCCATAAAAAGTTTAATTTAAGTTAAAAAAATCAGTGTTAAATTACAAAAAAACTTTAGGTTTGTCTTTATTTAATTTCAGTTTTATGAAAAGATTATATTTTGCCTTTATTTTCACTCTAATCTCAATGACTATTTTTTCTCAATATCAATACAGAGATTCTAACAGAATTGGAATATCTTTCGGCTTAAACCAATTTACTTTAAACACTAATAATTTTGAAACAAAACCCGGAAATGGCTGGAATGCGGGTCTTTCGATGCGAGGAAACTACTATAATAATTGGGATATGGTTTACGCAATGCAGTTCAGCGAAAACAATTTTTCTGTTACAACAAACGGTGGTTTTATTACCGAGAACACGAATTATAAATTATCCTCTGCCCAAATATCCTTAATGTGGAGTTATAAAATTATTGAGAGTCATTTAAGCGTGGAATTGGGTCCTTTGGTTCAAATTAATGGCAAGCTGAATGTAGAGAAGGGCAAGGAAAATAATATTATTACCGGGACCACTTTATTAGCCAAAGACATTGTGGCTATTTCTCAATTTAATTTTTATCCTGTTATAGGAATTACGGCAGGAGTTCGCCACCTTCGCTTGAATGTTTCGTATCAATATGGTGTAAATAATATGCTTGGGAATTTAAACAATAAAAATTTAGGGTACAGTTTTAAAGGCAATCCCGGAATACTGAACGGAAATTTGATAATTTATTTATAAAAAATAACCCTTTCAGAGTTTTAAATTCTGAAAGGGTTTCTTCTTTTAAAATGTTTTTTATAAAGTATCTATCGCTTTTTCAATTCTTTTGATAGTTTCTTCTTTTCCTATGAGTTCCACGATGTCAAATAAATGTGGACCTTTCAAAGCGCCAACCAAACTCAATCGAAAAGGTTGCATTACTTTTCCCATTCCAATTTCGTTTTTCGTCATCCAGTCTTTTACTATTGTTTCGATATTCAAGGATGTAAAATCAGTTATTTCTCCAAGAACCGAAATCAATTCTTGCATTAAAGCTGGTGTTTCTTCTTTCCAGTTTTTTGATGCTTTCTCATCATAAGTAGTTGGAGCCACAAAAAAGAAATCACTCAAATCCCAAAATTCTGAAACGAAATTGGCTCTTTCTTTTATTAAAGAAACTATTTTTTCCAATTTTGTCATTTCGAGCGTGTCACCTTGAGCGAAGTCGAAAGGCGAGAAACCTTTTTCATTTAAAATAGGAGCGAAGGCTTTTGCCAAATCAGCATCATCCTTTTTTATCAAATATTGGTGATTGAACCATTTGTTTTTTTCGGGATCAAATTTAGCGCCCGCTTTATGAACTCTACTCAAATCGAAAGCTTGTTCTAATTCTTCCAAAGAAAATAATTCTTTTTCGGTTCCGTCATTCCAACCTAATAAAGCTAAAAAATTGATTACAGCTTCTGGGAAAAATCCTTTTTCTCTATATCCTGATGAAATTCCTTCGGCAGTTTTCCAATCTAATGGAAATACCGGAAATCCTAATTTATCGCCATCACGTTTGGATAATTTTCCATTTCCAACGGGCTTCATAATTAAAGGTAAATGGGCAAATTCTGGTGCTTCCCAACCAAATGCTCTATACAACAAAACGTGTAACGGCATTGATGGCAACCATTCTTCGCCACGAATCACGTGTGAAGTTTCCATTAAATGATCATCGACAATATTCGCCAAATGATAAGTTGGCATTCCGTCACTTTTAAACAAAACTTTGTCATCCAAAAGATTGGTTTCAAATTTCACGTCACCACGAATTATGTCTTTCAAATGTAAAGTTTCATCAACCGGAGTTTTAAAACGGATCACATATTCTTCGCCAGCGGCAATTCTTTTGGCTGTTTCCTCAGCAGAAATGACCAACGAAGTATCTAATTTCTCGCGATTGTGCCAGTTATAAATAAAAGTTTTTCCTTGCTCTTCGTGTTGTTTTCGGTGTGCATCTAATGCTTCAGCGGTATCAAATGCATAATACGCATTTCCGGAATTGATTAATTGGTCGGCATATTGTTTGTACAAATGTTTTCTTTCGGATTGTTTGTAAGGACCAAATTTTTCATTCTTTCCAATGGTTTCATCAGGAGCAATTCCCAACCATTCTAGGGATTCCATAATGTATTCTTCGGCACCAGGAACAAATCGATTTTGATCCGTGTCTTCAATTCGAAGGAAGAAAACACCATTGTTTTTTTTGGCAAACAAATAATTGAATAGGGCAGTACGAACACCGCCAATATGTAAAGGTCCCGTTGGACTTGGTGCAAAACGCACTCTAACTTGCTTTGACATTTTTATAAATTTTGCTGCAAAGATACAATTTCAATTAGTGAAATCAGAAACTTGAAAACGAGAATAATTTCAGTTTTTTCTTCAGCTAATTCGATTAATATATTTTTAACATTGACTGAATTTAAAAATGGTTACTTTTAGCGGTTATAAAATCAACGAATTATTTTGGAACAATCAAATTTCATATATCATAAGCTGGAACTTTTCATCAAGAAGTTTTACACCAATGAACTGATTCGGGGAATTATATTCTTCATCGGTTTGGGACTGTTGTATTTCTTGTTCACACTTTTTGTGGAATATTTTCTTTGGCTCAAGCCAATGGGAAGAACCGTTTTGTTTTGGACTTTTATTGGCGTGGAAATTTTCCTTTTGTTCCGATTTATTCTGTTTCCAATTTTCAAATTGTTCAAACTTCAAAAAGGAATTGATTACAAAGAAGCGTCAGCAATTATTGGAAATCATTTCACGGAAGTAAATGACAAATTGACGAATTTCCTTCAATTATCCAATGATCAAAACCAATCCGAATTGTTGTTGGCTTCGATAGAGCAGAAAGCAAATTCTCTACAACCAATTCCTTTTGGAAATGCAATTAATTTTAATACGAATCGAAAATATTTGCCATTGGCGATATTGCCAATTTTGTTATTTGCGTTCTTTTATGTTTCCGGAAATAGTAAAATTATTTCTCAAAGTTTGAATAGGGTAGTGCATTTTCAGGATCAGTTTTTACCACCAGCTCCATTTGAATTTGTGATGTTGAATGCTAATTTGCAAACAGAACAAAATAAAGATTTCATCATTCGTATTAAAACCGAAGGAAAAATTGTTCCTGAAAACGCGATGATTTTCATAGGTGACGAAAGTTATTTTATGGAAACTACCAAAGCTGGTGAATTCCAATACCGAATCGAAAAGCCTTTATCTAACGTTTTGTTCCACGTGGAGGCGAATGCGGTTTCTTCATCCGATTATGAATTGAATGTGATTACTGTTCCATCGATTGCCAATTTCGAAATGGTTTTGAATTTCCCATCTTATCTGAAGAAGAAACCAGATATAATCAAGGGAAACGGAAACGCCATCATTCCCGAAGGCACCCGTGTTACTTGGAGAATAAATACTTTGGCAACACAGAATATAGTTTGGAAAGATTTATCATCTAGTTTTCCTTTTGCCAAGTCCGAAAATGATTTTACTTTATCGAAACAAATTTCTCAAAACACCGAATACCAAATTCTGACTTCGAATGCTCAGGTGAAGAACTACGAAAAACTGAACTATCAGATTTCGGTTGTCAAAGATCAGTTTCCAACCATTAACGTAAACAACGCTCCGGATAGTCTTAAAATCGACAAAAACTATGTTTTAGGACAAATTTCGGATGATTACGGATTATCTAAACTTCAGGTGGTTTATTGTCCAAAAAACAAGCCTGAATTGGTTAAACGTGGAACAATTGGGGTGAAGTCCAATCTGTACGATCAGTTTATTTTTGCTTTTCCAAGTTCACTTCCGGTGGAGCAGGGTGTTTCGTATGAATACTATTTTGAGGTTTTTGATAACGATGCCATTCATAATTTCAAAAGCACGAAGTCTTCAGTTTTCTCTAATCGAATTGCTACGGATGATGAGAAAGAAGATCAGCAATTCCAACAGCAAAATGAAAGTATCAATGGGTTGGAAAAGTCATTAAAAAATCAAGACAAGCAAATTTCCGAAATGGATAAATTGCAAAAATCAGGAAAAGAGAAAGACAATTTGGAATTTAAAGATCAGCAAAAAATTAATGAATTTATCAAGCGTCAGAATCAGCAGGATAAAATGATGAAGGAGTTTGCTGAGAAAATGAAAGAGAATTTAGACAAGTCTAAAACTGAAAAGAAAGATGAGTTTATAGAAGAACTGCAAAAAAGATTAGAAAATGTCGATAAGGATTTAGAGAAAAACAAAAAATTATTAGATGAACTAAAAGAACTTAATGAGAAAATCCAACAAGAAGACTTGATGGAGAAAATGGACAAGTTCAAACAAACTGCCAAAAATCAATCGAAGAGTTTAGAGCAATTGGTAGAATTGACCAAGAAGTATTATGTCCAAAAAAAGGCTGATCAATTAAAAGATAAATTAGATAAACTTTCTGAAAAACAAGAAAATTTGTCAAACAAAGACAAAGAAAACACTAAAGAAAACCAAGACGAAATCAACAAGGAATTTGATAAAATTCAGGAAGATTTACAAGAATTAGAAAAAGAAAACAAGGAACTGAAAAAGCCTTTGGACATTCCAAATGATAAACAAGAACAAAAAAGCATCGACGAAGATTTGAAAAAAGCTTCAGATGAATTGCAAAATAACAAAAAATATTCTGCCAAACCAAAGCAAAAAAGTGCCGCCAAAAAGATGAAGCAAATGTCCCAGAAAATGGAGCAAAGTATGGAAAGTGGCGAAATGGAACAACTGGAAGAAGACATTGCAATGTTGCGTCAAGTGCTGGACAATCTTTTGGCTTTTTCATTTTCACAGGAAGATTTGATGGGTAAATTCAAAGGATATAAAATAGGTTCGCCGGCATTTAATAAAGCTTTGAAAAACCAACAAGACTTAAAATTACAGTTCAAACACATTGACGATAGTTTGTTTGCTATGTCTTTGCGTAACCCAAAAATTGGAGAAAATATTACCAAAGAAATTGGTAACGCCCATTATAATTTGGACAAATCTTTGGAGACTTTGGCCGATGCACAAGTCCCAAAAGGAGTTTCCCATCAGCAATACACCGTTTCTTCTGCGAATAAATTAGCTGATTTTTTAAGTGACATTCTCAACAATATGCAAATGTCAATGTCAGGCGAAGGGCAGGGAAAACCAAAACCCGGTCAAGGCGAAGGAATGCAATTGCCGGACATTATCAAGAAGCAGGAAGGTTTGGCCGATAAGATGAAAGATGGAATAAAAAAAGGTCAGAAGCCTGGAGAAGGAAAAGAAGAAGACAAAGGAAAAGAAGGAAAAAAACCCGGTTCAGAAGGACAAAACGGGGAAGATGGCGAAGGCGATGCCAAGGCAATAATGGAAATTTATAAAGAGCAAAAGCAATTGCGCGAAGCTTTACAAAACGAATTGAATAAAAAGGGAATTGGAGGAAGTGGACAGAATGCTTTGGAACAAATGAAGCAGATTGAAAAGCAATTGTTGAACAAAGGTTTCAAAAACGAAACGCTACAAAGAATCTTGAATGTGAAGCAAGAATTGCTGAAACTAAACACTGCAATTCAGCAGCAAGGACAAGAAAATAAACGTCTGGCAGAAACCAGCAAAAAGGAATTTTCGAACCAGGCAAAACCCTTGCCATCCGCATTATTGGATTATTTAAACAGTATAGAAATATTAAATAGACAATCCTTACCTTTGCGCTCCAATTTTAATCAAAAAGTTCAAGAATATTTCAATAAAAAATGATAGACTTTAATTACGAGACCGAATTTACGCTAGAGAACGAAGAGGCAATTAGTGGCTGGATTTCTAACGTCATTAAATCTGAAGGCAAAAAAGAAGGCGAGATTAACTACATCTTTTGCGATGACGAGTATTTGTTGCAGATCAACAAGGAACATTTAAATCACGATTATTATACTGATATAATTAGTTTCGATTATACGGTTGGAAATGAGATTAACGGAGATATGTTTATTTCGGTTGATAGAGTTAAAGAGAATGCGGTTGATTTCAATGTTGCTTTTGATGAAGAATTGAAACGCGTTATTATCCACGGGATCTTGCATTACTGCGGTTATAAAGATAAATTAGAAGAAGAGGAGCTTTTGATGAGAAATAAGGAAGATGAAAAACTAGCTATGTTTCACGTGGAACAGTAGTGGATTTAAGAGTTGAATTTAAGATTTGGTTTTGATGTTCCACGTGAAACATTGTTTTTAAGAAAGAAGATTAAGTTTGATGTTTCACGTGGAACACATCTCTTTTGAAATTTCAAAATCAAAAATTTGAGTTCCGAGACAAATGTGTTTCACGTGGAACAAGTGATTGAATAATTCAGGATTTTGAATGAAATTCTAAATCCAAAAATAAAAAAACAAAATGTTTTTAGAAGAGTATGATGTAATTGTGGTTGGTGCGGGTCACGCTGGTTGCGAGGCTGCAGCCTCAGCTGCCAATTTGGGATCAAAAACTTTATTGGTTACAATGAGTTTGCAGAACATTGCACAGATGTCCTGTAATCCTGCAATGGGAGGAATTGCAAAAGGACAAATCGTTCGTGAGATTGATGCACTTGGCGGATATTCTGGAATTGTTTCGGACAAGACTGCCATTCAATTCAAGATGTTGAACAAATCCAAAGGACCTGCAATGTGGTCGCCTAGAGTTCAAAGTGACCGAATGCGTTTCTCCGAAGAGTGGAGATTGATGCTGGAAGGAACTCCGAATCTTGATTTTTATCAAGAAATGGTCAAAGGTTTGATTATCGAAAACGGAAAAATTATTGGAATTAGAACTGCTCTTGGAGTTGAAATTAAATCCAAATCGGTGGTGCTCACGAATGGAACTTTTCTGAATGGTTTGATTCATATTGGAGAAAAACAATTCGGCGGAGGAAGAGCTGGCGAGAGTGCTGCTTACGGAATTACCGAAGATTTGGTCAATGCAGGATTTCAAGCCGGAAGAATGAAAACAGGAACGCCTCCGCGTGTGGACGGACGTTCGTTGGATTATTCTAAAATGAATGAAGAAAAAGGCGATGCCAAGCCAGATAAATTTTCTTATTCTGACATTACTTCACCATTGATTCATCAGAAATCGTGTCATATGACTTATACTTCTCTTGAAGTTCACAACATTTTGAGAGAAGGCTTTGATCGTTCGCCAATGTTCAACGGAAGAATTCAATCGCTCGGACCAAGATATTGTCCGTCTATTGAAGATAAGATTAATCGTTTTGCCGACAAAGAAAGACATCAATTGTTTGTTGAACCTGAAGGATGGAATACTTGCGAAGTTTATGTAAATGGTTTTTCTACATCGCTTCCAGAGGATATTCAATTTAAAGCTTTGAGTTCAGTAGCAGGATTTGAAAAAGTGAAATTTTTCCGTCCAGGATATGCCATCGAATATGATTATTTCCCGCCGACTCAATTGAAACATACTTTGGAAACAAAATTAGTCGAAGGCTTGTATTTTGCTGGACAAATAAATGGAACGACAGGATATGAAGAAGCTGCTTCGCAAGGATTGATGGCCGGTATTAATGCAGCTTTAAAAGTTCAGGAAAAAGCGCCTTTTATTTTAAAAAGAGATGAAGCTTATATTGGTGTTTTAATTGATGACTTAATTACGAAAGGAACGGAAGAACCTTATCGAATGTTTACTTCTCGTGCTGAGTTCAGAACTTTATTGCGTCAGGATAATGCCGATTTTAGATTGACTCCAATGTCTTATGAAATTGGATTGGCTTCTGAAAAGCGTTTGCGTAGAATGGAACACAAATTGAACGAATCCGAAAAAATGGTTGCCTTTTTCAAAGAAACGAGTGTAACTGTAGCAGAAACCAATCCTATTTTGGAGTCAAAAGGCACTGCTTTAATCACACAAGGTGATAAAATGTTTAAAGTATTCACTCGCCCGCAAATCGATTTGGAAGATATTATCAAATTCGAAAAAGTGGCTGCTTATGTGGCAGAGAATAATTTGGATCAGGAAATTTTAGAACAAGCCGAAATTCAGGTTAAATATTCGGGTTATATCGAAAAGGAAAGAAACAACGCCAATAAGCTGACTCGTTTGGAAGATGTAAAAATCCCCGAAAATTTCGATTACAACAAAATAAAATCAATGTCGATTGAAGCGAAGCAGAAATTAAGCAAGATTCGACCTGTGACTATTTCACAAGCCTCAAGAATAAGCGGAGTATCACCAAGTGATGTTTCCGTATTGTTGATTTATATGGGAAGGTAATTTGTTCCACGTGAAACTACTTTGCGAAGGCTTGGTATTATTGAGAATTTTAAAAAAGAATATAATAAATAAATGGACATTTCAAACAAAAAACATTTTCTTACTGTAAAAGATTATTCGGTTTCCAAGGAAACTTTCGATTTGTATTATGACGAAACTTTGGATATGCTAATTACACATCCGCAACCAAGTTTGGAGAATTTGGGTAAATACTACGAAAGTGAAGATTATATTTCCCATACCGATAACAAACGCTCTTTGTTCGAAAAATTATACCATTTCATAAAAAACATTGCTTTAAAAAACAAACTCAATTTAATAAATTCCCTTCAACCCAACAAAGGAAGAATTTTAGATATTGGAACAGGAACTGGAGATTTTTTGTCAGTGGCAAAAAATGATGGTTGGCAAACAATAGGAGTGGAGCCAAACGAAAGAGCAAAATCTATTGCGATAAAAAAAGGAATCTCTTTCGTCGAACAAACCAGCGAACTAGAAAATCATTCTTTTGACGTAATTTCGATGTGGCACGTTTTGGAACACGTTCCGGATTTAGACAAACAAATCAAAGAATTGAAACGATTGTTGAAACCAACAGGAACATTAATTATTGCCGTTCCTAATTTCAAATCTTTCGATGCAAAACATTACGGGAAATTTTGGGCAGCTTTTGATGTGCCAATTCATTTTTGGCATTTTTCTAAAACTGCGATAAAATTGCTTTTCGAAAAAGAAGAAATGAAATTGGAAAAAGTCTTACCAATGAAATTTGACTCTTTTTATGTAAGCTTACTTTCTGAAAAATACAAATCAGGAAAAATGAATTTTGTTAAAGCGTTTTTCGTCGGATTGCAATCCAATTGGAAGGCAAGTCAGCATTTTGAGTATTCTTCACACATTTACATCCTAAAAAACAAGTGCAACTCATTTTAAGCGATTTTAAGAGGCTTTTTGGTTGCTAAAACTAATCTTCATTGTCTTTCTTGAGAAAATCAATTATTTCAAAGCTGATAAAGTCAGTTTTTATCAATTCAATTTATCGGTTTTACAATTACAATAACAAATTCTTATACAATAAATAGTTGTAGCATTTTCCGAACTTTTTAACAATGCTACTTATTTTTTTATATTTTTGTTGTCAATCTTTAAAAATTAGAAAAAAATTAATAATGAAAAAAATAGTAGTACTAATTGCACTTACAATTTCGATTGTTTCTTGCAATAAACCAGCAGCAGAAGTTAAAGAAGTAAAAACAGCTTATGTTGACACTTCGATTTTAATGAAAGAATATACAGGAACAAAAGATCTTGATGCAAAATATAAAGCAAAAGGAGAAGAAAAAGGAAGACAGTTAGAGGCGGAAATTAATCGTTTCAAACAAGAAGCTCAAAATTTTCAAGCACAAGCACAAGCAAATGGTCAAGCTTGGGCTCAACAAAAAGGAGCTGAATTGCAAAGAAGAGAGCAACAATTAGCTCAGGCTCAACAAGCACTTTCTCAGCAATTGCAACAAGAAGGAGGGACAGAGATGGATAGTTTAGTGGCTAACGTTAAAAGAACCATCAAAGCGTACGGTAAAGAAAAAGGGTACACTTACATCTACGGGACAGGAGATTCTAACGCAAGTATTTTATATGCTGAAGACAAATTGGACATCACAAAAGACATCCTCAAATTGTTGAACGATAAATACAAAGCACCAGCTGCAAAAGAAGAAGCTAAAAAATAAATTCAGCAAAATAATATATCAAATGCCTTCAATTTTTGAGGGCATTTTTTGTTTTATCTCTTCAAAAACAATATTTTAGCTTTTAATTTATACGCCAAATGCAAACTATTTCCGAAGCCGCCGTTTACTCCCTGAGATTTATCAATCAAACCCATCGCTCTGTTTTCCTTACGGGAAAAGCCGGAACCGGAAAAACGACATTGCTTCGCGAAATTATACAAACGACTCACAAAAATTGTGTAGTTGTTGCGCCAACGGGAATTGCCGCATTAAATGCGGGCGGAGTTACCATTCACTCGATGTTTCAGCTGCCTTTCGGCGGATTTATTCCTGACAATTCATCACCCCATTTTTCGGAAAACACCAAGTTTGAAACCAAAGCCACTTTGCGAAGACATTTCAAAATGAGCGGTTTAAAAAAATCGGTGATTCGAAATATGGAATTACTGATTATTGACGAAGTGAGTATGCTTCGTGCCGATTTGTTGGACGCAATGGATTTTATGATGCAAACCGTTCGCAAAAAAAGCACCCCTTTTGGAGGTGTTCAAGTTTTGTATATTGGTGATTTATTGCAATTGCCACCCGTAATTCGGGATGAAGAATGGCGCACTTTGAAAACGTATTACAAAGGGAAATTCTTTTTTCATTCGCACGTAATTCAGCAAAATCCCCCTTTATATATTGAATTGTCTAAGATTTTTCGTCAAACCGATGATGTTTTTATTTCGATTTTGAATAATTTGAGAAACAATCAAATTTCTCCGGAAGACATTCAAAACTTGAATCAGTACGTAAATCCAAATTTCGATTTGAAAGCCAACAAAGGGTACATCACTTTGACAACGCATAATGCCAAAGCAGATGCGATGAACACACAAGCGTTAGAAGATTTGGAAGGAAAATTAGTAATCTACAAACCCGAGATTGTGGGTGATTTTCCAGATAAAATATATCCTGTTGAAGAACATTTAAAGCTTAAAGTTGGATCGCAGGTTATGTTTGTAAAAAATGATTTGTCCTTCGATAAAAAATATTTCAACGGCAAAATGGGGATAATAAAATCACTTTCGAGTCAGGAAATCCTCGTTCATTTTCCCGATGAAAATAAAACCATTGAAGTCGAAAAATACGAATGGCAAAACATTCGTTACAAAGTGGATGAATTGACCAAGGAAATAGAAGAAGAGGTTTTAGGAACTTTCGTTCATTATCCCATAAAACTCGCTTGGGCAATCACGGTTCACAAAAGCCAAGGACTGACTTTTGACAAGGCTGCACTTGATGTTTCGCAAGTTTTTCTGCCCGGACAAGCATATGTGGCTTTATCACGTTTGCGCTCTCTAAATGGCTTAATTTTGCTTTCTCCGCTTCGAATGAACGGTATTTCGAACGATCAGGATGTGATGGATTATTCGTTGAACAAAGCTTCGGAAGAATTGCTGAAAATCGCTTTGCATTTTGAAACCAAAAATTTTATTCATAACTATTTGATTAACACCTTCGATTGGAGCGAATTGGCACAAGAATGGCGCAATCACAAGTTTAGTTATTCGGATGTTACGGAGGTTTCGACCAAATCCAAACATTCGAATTGGGCAGCCAAACAATTGCTAGTCATCGACGGACTTTTGGATCCATCCCAAAAATTTATCCAGCAATTGCATAAAATCTTCAACACCGAAACCGTCGATTTGAACCACGTTTCGGAGCGTTTCTTGGCAGCTTATAATTATTTTATCAAACCAATGGACGACTTGGTTTTTGAAATTCTTTGGAAGGTCGAAGAAGTCAAACGCCTCCCGAAAGCCAAAGCTTTTTACGACGAATTAATGGTTTTGGAAGAACTACAAACCAAGGCGGTTTTGCGATTGATGAAAGCCAAATTATTGATTGAAACCGTGGTGGCAGGAGAAACGATTTCGAAGGAAAAACTAACCTCGGATCTGATTAAAAAATACATCGTTCACAAAACCGAAGCCATTCATAAGCAATTCAAAGAATTAAATATTACTTTAGTAGAAGACGAAGCCGATGTAAATCGTTATACTAAAAAGGAAAAAACTTCTAAAGAACCTAAAAAATCTACCATTCAGGAAACCTATGATTTGTGGTTAGAAAAGAACACTATCAAGGAAATAGCTGCGATTCGAATGTTGACAAAACAAACTATTTATGGACACTTTGTAAAGTTGATTCAATCTAAATCAGTAGCCATTTCAGAAGTATTATCGGAAAATAAAATTCAAATTTTAGCAGATGCTTTTTTTGGTTATAAAGAAGAATCCTTAAATGACTTAATGGAAAAAAACAGCGATAAATTTACTTGGAATGAAGCCCGAATGTTTAAGGCGAGTTTGAATTAAACAGCATATTCATTATTTTTTCTGAAAAATCACACCCAAAATCACAAACATTTCATTTACAATAATTTACTAAAGCCTATAAACATTGAGATGTAAGCAATTATTTATAATTTTAACTTTGTTTTAACATTATTATTTTGTATTATTTTAATTTTAATTTTAATTTTAATTTCGTTTGGATATTAACTAAACCAAAAACAATGAAAAATCTTTTACTACTAGCTTTTATTTTTAATTTTATGTTTGCAAACGCACAAGAGTGTGGTACCCCTGCCAGTACAAATAATCAAACTTTTCCATTAGCAAGTAACTTGGGTCTAGATGGGGAATCCACTTGTGTGAATGTAAAAATTCATATTCTTAGAGAAACAAATGGTAGCGGTGGCTACGATGCGTCACAAATCCCCAGTTTGATTACATTATTAAATCAGTATTATAATCCCCACTCTATAAGAATAATGAATGTAGGAATTGATTATATTAATAATTCCAACCTTTTGTACAATGATGATACTCAAAATAATTTGACAGAATTTAACCAAACAATAGCAATAAATAATGAGCCAAACGCCATAAATTTTTATATTGTAAGTAGTTTCTTTGCATATGGTGTAGCTCAGGATGTAATCAGTAAGAATATTTTAGTACGAGCAGACCGAGTTCTAACTTCGACTTCCCCTCACGAATTGGGGCATTGTTTTAATCTTGATCACACTTGGAGAGGAACTTATTCAGGTTCAGGTGGTTGTGCAGAGTTAATAAATGGCTCAAATTGTACTTCGTGTGGTGATTTTGTTTGTGATACCCCAGCAGATTCTAGGGTAGGAGTTGCAAATGGTTATAATCCAGATATGACAAATATTATGTCCTATTATAATCCTCGTGACCATTTCACAGCTCAACAAGGAGCAAGAATGAGAAATGCTATAAACGGTTCACCTGTTTTAACTCCTGTAAGGAGTACACAGTGTTCTGAAATTACCGGACTCGATCGTATTTGTCTTAACACAAATTATGATTACTTGGTATCTAATCCAAATTCCAGTACAGTTGTGTGGTCTGTTACACCCAATTTACAAATTGTTAGCTCAAATAACTCTAGTGCTGTAATTAGATCCTCTACAACAGGTACATCAAGTACACAAGAAACAATAACAGCTAATATAAACGGCACAATAGTTACCAAAAATGTATCTGTCGGCAGCATTACCTCAGTTTCAATAAATGGACCCTCGGCAGTATGCCGTGGGGTAAGCTATATCTATTATGCCAACGTTCCTGGAGGGCATAAACCAGGTTATACTTATCGATGGACAATGCCACTCTCCAATTGGTATATATTTGAACAAAGCGATAATAGAATCAATGCTGGTCCATCCGGTGGTGTGAACGGTTCTGGTCAATTGCGTGTAGAGGTTAATAATGGTTGTGGATGGTCTCCTGCTGGTGGGTTAGTAGTATATCCTAATCCTAGTTGTCAATTTGGATATACCTACAGAGTATCACCAAATCCTGTAAATAGTACAAAATCGTTAACAGTAGAAAAAATAAGTAGTGATGCAATCAAATCCGTAGAACAAACTAGCAAGATTACTGCCACTACAGACAAAAATGATTTTGAAATAGAAATAAAAGATCTATCAGGCAAAACTAAAATTAATCGAAAATTGATCAATGATAAATCCCAAGTCGATGTTTCTTCACTTCAGAAAGGTGTTTATATTTTGCTTATTTATGACCAAGGCGAAACATCTCAACAAAAAATAATTATTAATTAGATTTTTTATGTCAACATTCAATTTAAAGTAATCCTTAATCGTACTATTATGAAAACACTTATTTATTTATCGTTATTACTTTTCGCACTATTTTCTTGTGAAAAAGACACCTCTGTAATTGTTCCTATACAATCAGAAACACCAACAATTATTGGAAGATGGCAATTAACAAAAACATTTATTAGTAATGGTGGACCCACGGATCCTGTAAAGGTTACAAACGGTTATATTTTGGAGTTAAGCAATGCTAATACTTTTAAGACGACAGAATCAAAAGATTGCAGTTCAGGCACTTTTTCTGAGGATAAGAGTATCATTACTTATGCGTTTACTTGCACAAATGCTAGTAACATTCCTAATAAGTTTAAAATTATGTCGAATACCACCACCGAATTAGTATTAAGTGATTTGCTTTGTGATGAGGGTTGTGTATATACTTACAGAAGGGTTAAATAATGTCATAATCGTAGTATATATGAAATCACTTTATTTCTTTGTATAATATTTTTCTTGTGATAGATAACTTTTTGAAAGTTGTTAAATCTATTGGAATAAAAAAAGCCTATTCACAATCGAATAGGCTTTCATTTTTATAGTAATTCAACCAGCACCCAAGCATCAGGATTTATAGTATTTTGAATTTCCTGTTTGGCTTTCTCGGCTTCGGCAAAAGTGGCATAACTTCCGTAAAGAACCGGAAATAATCCATATTTATTTTGAGGAATTCTTCTCGCTTTATACCCTTGATTCGATAATTTTTCAAAGGTTTTTTGAGCATTTTTTTCGTCTCTAAAAGCACCTGCCATAATGTGGTAGGACATTTTCGATTCTTTTACTGTAAGAGTCACAGCTGGAACTGGATTTTCGATAAAGAAAGTCGCTTCTTGAATTTTGTGCTGAACTTGTTTCTGAACAGATTGTTCCACAATAATTGTTTGATTGGCAATTTGTTGTTGGTAAACCGGATAACCAATGGCTCCAGTTAGACCTAATCCCAAAACAAAAATAGCTGCATATTTCAAATAAGCACTAGTTCTTCTTCTTTCAGGAACAAATTCTATTACTTCACTTTCCACAATATTTTCCTCAAGAGCTTCGATTTTTTGTTCGAATAGTTCTCTTTTGACAACTGGCGAAACAAAAGCACTCAAACCAAAAGAATTAGTCAAATAATTGGTTTGGTCATTTGGTGTGAAAATTAAATTATTATCGGAGTTAAGTGAAAAATTCCCCACGTTTTTGATGGAAAACAATCCGTTTTCTTGAAGCGCTTTTTTCCAATTGTGAACCTCGTATTGAATGGCGCTAACAGCATATTCATAAGAAGTTTTTTCGGCTTGGGCAATATGATTGGCCAATAAACCATCATTGTTTTTCAGATGAGCATTAAAAGAAATCACTTTTTTTGGAGGAAAAAAAGAATGGGAACTTTCAATTAATTGAGCCGACTGGATTTCAGTCAAAAAAGCTCCAAAACCTGGAACGGTTACACATTGGTAACGGTACAAAAGTTGCGAGATGTAAGATTCGATATTCATAGATACAAAGTTATTCATTGAATAAAGCTATCAAAATTTTATTCACAATTTTTATTAACAATTCGCCTATTTTTTTATACATTTCAACCTCAAACGATTAGTATGACAGACCAAGATTTAGTTCATTTATTGGCATTGCAACAAGTAGAAGGTGTAGGCGACATTGTGGCTAAAAAATTGATTACACATTGTGGAAATGCAACCGAAGTTTTCAAAACTAAAACTTCACAACTTGCTAATATTGATGGAATTGGATCAGTTTTATTAAAAAATCTAAAAGACAAAACCGTTTTTGAAAAAGCGGAACAGGAACTTCAATTTATAAAATCAAACGAAATCAAGGTTTCTTATTTTCAAGATGAAAATTACCCAGATCGATTGAAACATTGCATCGATGGACCGGTTTTGTTATTTACTTCGGGGAATATCGACTTGAAAAACAAGAAAATTATCAGCATTGTGGGAACGCGACAAATCACGTCTTACGGAATGGAGTTTTGTCGTAAATTGATTGAAGATTTAGCACCGCTAGATCCCGTAATTATAAGTGGGTTTGCTTATGGAGTTGATATTTTTGCGCATCAATTGGCGATGGAACACGATTTGCAAACCATTGGTGTCGTTGCCCACGGCTTGAACCAAATTTACCCCAAAACCCACAAGAAATACGTTGCCAAAGTAGAGCAAAATGGTGGTTTTATGACGGAGTTTTGGAGTTCATCGAATCCCGAAAAAGAAAACTTTGTTCGCAGAAACCGTATCGTTGCAGGAATTTCCGAGGCGACCATCGTCATCGAATCAGCTGATAGAGGCGGTTCATTGATTACGGCAAATATCGCCAACGATTACAACCGCGATGTTTTTGCTGTTCCCGGTCGAACAACCGACAAATACAGTCAAGGTTGCAATAATTTGATTAAAACCCAAAAAGCAAACCTACTTTCCAGTGCTGCCGATTTGGTTTATATTCTGAATTGGGATATTGAAAGCAAAGCAAAACCCGTGCAAAAACAACTTTTCGTCACGCTCGAAAATGATGAACAAAAAGTATACGATTACCTCCTAAAAAACGGAAAAGAATTGATGGATATCATCGCTTTGCGATGTGATTTTCCTATTTATAAAATCTCGGGAATGCTCTTGAATATGGAACTCAAAGGAGTTATTCGACCTTTGCCCGGGAAATTGTTTGAAGCGATATAAAAAAACAAATATTGATCAGGCGTTTTTTTAGAACCTCACCAGAATCATCTGTTATTGCCACGATGTTACTTTGTTAATATCTATGCTAATACTAACAATTTCTTACTTTCCTTTATACTCAATCTTCCACTTCATCTTTTCTAAATCTTCAATTGTAAAAAGATATTTTTCGGTGTAAATATTTTTGCTCAATATCTCTTTCCAACCATATTTATCTACACTGTCTTTATAGATAATAAACAATCTTATTTTTTTGTCATCTATGGATTCAAAATAAACATCCCATTTAGTAGATCCTCCATCACTTTGCAGTTTCTCTTTTGGATTTATGCCTGTAAAACCAAACAATTTAATATCACCCTCTTTTGTGTAGATATAATTTCCCTTGTAAACAAAATCATCAAAATTCCCTAAATTATAAATGCTATCATTTGATGAAATAACACTATAAATTATCTTATTTGAATTATTATATATCATTAAATTTCTTTTATCTATTCTATCAAAAACACAACTCGATAAGATAAAAAAAAGTAAAAAAATAAAAATGGCCTTTAATAGCTTGTTCATTTTATAAGATATCGTCTGTATAAATATTTCTTTTCGCTAAACTAGGATTTGCATATTTAATTAAAATAATCTGCGAATCTGCGGTTATCTTTTTTTATTCAAACCCCAATTTTTCTCTGACTCTTGCCAAAACTCCACTAGCAACAATTCCTGCTTTTTCGGCACCAACCTTCAATAAAGCATCTACTTCTGTGAGGTTGTTTATGTAGTAATTGTATTTCTCTCTTTCGATTTTGAATTTTTCTGTAATCAGTTCAAACAAGGCTTGTTTGGCGTGTCCGTAACCGTAGTTTCCCCCTAAATAATTGGCTCTCATTTGTGCCAATTGTTCTTCATTGGCTAACAAAGAATAGATAGCAAAAGCGTTACAAGTATCTGGATTTTTGGGAGCTTCGAGTGGCGTGCTATCGGTTTCGATGCTCATTACTTGCTTGCGCAAGGCTTTGTCTTCCAAGAAAATATTGATAATATTATTGGCCGATTTACTCATTTTTCCACCATTAGTTCCCGGAATCAACATACTGTCTTTTTGGATTATGGCTTCGGGAATTACAAAAGTTTCACCCATTTGATGATTGAAACGAGAAGCTACATCACGAGTAATTTCTAAATGTTGCAATTGGTCTTTTCCAACGGGAACAAACTGTGCATCATACAACAAAATATCAGCAGCCATCAACATTGGATAGGAAAACAATCCGGCGTTGACGTCTTCCAATCTATCGGCTTTGTCTTTGAAAGAATGCGCTAATGTCAATCTTTGGAAAGGAAAAAAACAACTCAAATACCAAGACAGTTCTGCAGTTTGTGGAACATCGGACTGACGGTAAAAAACCACTTTATCCACATTCAAACCACAAGCCAACCAAGCTGCTGCTGTGCTGTATGTGTTTTCTCTTAAAGTTTTTCCATCTTTTATTTGGGTTATCGAATGCAAATCGGCAATGAAAAGAAAGGATTCGTTTGCGGGATTATTGGATAATTCGATTGCGGGAATGATTGCGCCAAGTAAGTTTCCTAAATGTGGTGTTCCTGTACTTTGAACGCCAGTGAGTATTTTTGCCATTTTTATGTCATTGCGAGGAACGAAGCAATCTCATCCTCTTTATTAAGTTGTTGTTTTAATTTCTTAAAAGTTTCCAAATTTAATGCTTTTATAAATAATAGCATAGTTTTACTTACTTTTGAAAACTATGAGAGGAATAAAAATTATTTTTTGGGCTATTTGGCGCGTCTGGTTTTATGTTTTAATGACCATTCCCATTTTGGTTATGTTTCCTTTTTTGGTATTGTCTATTTTGACGGAAAGTGGCTATCCTTACTTTTTTAAAATGGCCAGAATTTGGTCGAAAGTTATTCTTTTCGGGATGGGATTTTATTATAAAATTGATAAAGAGCAAGAATTCGATAAAGAAAAAAGTTATATGTTTATCGCCAATCATACTTCTATGGTCGATATAATGTTGATGCTTGTATCGGTAAAAAAACCATTTGTTTTTGTGGGAAAAAAAGAGCTGTCAAAGATTCCATTGTTTGGGTTTTTCTACAAACGCACCTGTATTTTAGTCGACAGAACAAATTCCAGAAGCAAACACGGTGTTTTTGAAAGAGCCCAAAAAAGAATCAATCAAGGACTTAGCATTTGTATTTTTCCCGAAGGTGGAGTTCCTGATGACGAATCCATTGTTTTGGACCACTTTAAAGACGGAGCTTTCCGCTTGGCTATTGACCATCAATTACCGATTGTTCCCATTGCTTTTGGTGATAATAAAAAGCGATATTCCTATACCATTTTTAGTGGAAGCCCAGGACTTTTGCGCGTAAAAATTCTTCCATTTATTGCAACAGAAGGAAAAACAATGGCAGATAAGAATAGCATTAAAGATCAAGCTTGGAAAGAAATTCACGAACAATTACTGGAGTTTCAAAAGAAAAAGTATTCGGCTAACGGGAAAATCACGTAACGAGATCAATTAAAAGCTTTCAATTAAAAGCCATAGCTGATACCAGAATACAATCCGATAAACAGTGGTTTAAAGTCACCTGAGTTATTTGAAAAAGTATTCAATTGATATTTAACCATTGGTTCGACATTAATTTCGAATGATTTTGTAAATTGGTATTTAAATCCTAAACCTACATTGGTGCTAAAATGGACTTGATTCAAGTTTTTTGCTTCGCCAAGTTCAATATTAGATTGAGGTGATACTAACGAAATGCTATTCTCATTTAGGAATAAAGTACTGAAACCTCCAATTAGATTTACTCCAAATTTTTTGTCTAAAACGGCGTATGAAACTTCCATTGGCAGTTCATAATAGCCCATTTTTTGGTTTAAATTACCCGTATTCGTGTTTTGTATTTGTTTTTCTGTTGTTGTTAATGAACTATAGTTTGCGTCATTTACAAATTTAACGGCATTGTTTGAAAAATATTCGATGTTTCTCAAATTATTGGCTGTTAATCCTGTAGAATACAACACATTACTTGTGTTGTAACCTAAAACTAATTTATTAATTCCAGTTCGAACTATTATTTTATTGTTCACGGCGTAACGGATGCCTACACCAAAACTAACGTTATTATCTGAATTTTTTTCATAATCAGACAGTTGTTCATCGATAGGGGAACCGCCTGAATTGGCATTCAGATATACTGGGGCAACGTTGGGAGAAATTTGCCATTTGTTTTTAGAATTAGCTACTACAGCCTTTTTTTTGGCCGATTTGGCTTTTAAAATCTCTTCTAATTCGTTTGGCGTTTCTGGATTTGTTGATAGTTGTTTTTGTGATTCTTCGTTGTCTTTGATATCCTTTTTTTCTATGGTTTGATTGGGTGCGTTCGCTAAAGAATTTGAATTTGTAATGCTGTTTTTCTCTGCATTTAATGAGTAATTTTTATTTCTTTCATTTGTTGCCGATTGATTTACCGGCAAATTACTTTTTGGTAGAAAAACTTCAGCATTATTAGGATTCTTTTTCTGGTAAACAAGGACTTTTGAGGAGCCATAAGGGTTAATATCTTTTTCATCTTTAGTATTTGATTTTGAAAAATTAGTATTAATTATTTCTTTTTTGTACTTGGAATTTTTTTTAGAATTGCTAACAATTTGGACTTCTTTTGGGGCTTTTTTCAAACTATTTTGGGGTAAAATGCGTTTTTTATTTGACGCATCTTTCGAAATTTTAGCGTCTAAAACAATACTGTTTTCTATTTTCGAATGAAAAGTTTGATTCATATTCAAAGTGAATAAACCAAGCAAAAATGCCGCAGCTATTCCTGAGCATTTTATCCATAATGGAATTACTTTTCGTTTTTTATCTTTCTTTAATTCAGCTTCAATATTCAACCAAACCTGATTGTCAGGAGTTTCCTCAAAGCCTCTGAATTGTTCTTGAAATAATCGGTCTATATTTTTTTTCTCTTTCATTTTGCCGATATTTTTAGATTAGTCACTGTTTTTTTTTCAATTTTTTCTTTCAAGAGAAGCCGCGCTCTATGCAGATTCGATTTAGTTGTACCTGTAGAAATGGAGAGCATTTCGCTAATTTCTTGATGTGAATAATCATCTAATACGTATAAACTAAAAACAATTCGGTACTGATCGGGGAGTTCGTGAATAATTTGCATTAAAAAGTCAAGAGATATTTTTTCTTCATCTATTTCTACATCAACATCGGGAATGTTGTCGGTTAATACTTCCATAAAACGCACTCCTTTGTATTTTTGGAGTGCGTTATTAATTAGTATCCTTTTTGCCCAGCCTTCAAAAGAACCTTTTCCGCTGTATTGATTGATTTTTCGAAATATAGTTAAGAATCCTTCTTGAAAATTATCTTGTGCATCAGCATAACTAGAGGAATATTTCAAACACAGCCCAAAAAACTTTTTTTCAAACAATCGATACAATTGTTCTTGAGCTTTGGGTTGGTTTTTTTGGCATTCACTAATTAGCTTTTCTAATATCACAGATTTTTTTCTTTTAAGGAACTACAGGAATCTCAACTTCTTCAAAAATATCTTGTCCAGCAGCATCTTCACCTTTGTAAAATTTAAAGATATAGGAACCTGTATTGGAAGCGATAAAGTTAAATGAAACTTCTGAAATAGGAGGAATTTCTTTTGTACAAGCCTGATCGTTTTGCACAGCAGTCTGAATGGCAATTGTTCTGGTGTTTAAGTTTTTCTCATAATAAATACCTTGATAAATGTGACAAGCAGTCGGTTTTTGGTACTTCAATTTTATGGCATAGGTTTGACCTAAAGTAAAACTAGTAGGTACAACATAGCTATCAACAGGCAAAACCTCATAAGTATAAGTCGGGCCGTCATCATCAAGACTACAACTCAAAAAGGAGGTGATTACAATTAAAAATAATACGATTTTTTTCATCTTTTATAATTTTTTAAGGTTTATAACTTCGTTACATTTTATATAAGATGAAAGCGAATTAAAAAGGTTGCGTCATTGCTCAAAAAAATTATTAAAAAGTGATTTTTCCATTGCTGTTTTCCAATGAAATTAGACCAAAAAAAATGCTCGAATACAATATCCGAGCATTTAAATTTTAATATAAAAGTATTTTAAGCATTATTTTCTTTAATCTTAGCCTTGATTTTTTCTTCTAATTCGTCGGCTAATTCAGGATTGTCTTTGATTAAAGCTTTTACAGCATCACGACCTTGTCCTAATTTGGTTTCGCCATAACTGAACCAAGAACCTGCTTTTTTGATGATTTCGAATTCAACTGCCAAATCTAAGATTTCGCCCGTTTTCGAAATTCCTTCACCATACATAATGTCAAATTCGGCTACTTTAAATGGTGGAGCCACTTTGTTTTTCACGATTTTAACTTTGGTTCTGTTTCCAAGAACATTGTCGCCATCTTTTATTTGAGTCGAACGACGAATATCCAAACGAACCGAAGCATAAAACTTCAAGGCATTTCCACCCGTTGTGGTTTCTGGATTTCCGAACATTACGCCAATTTTCTCTCTCAACTGGTTGATGAAGAAAACGGTACAATTTGTTTTACTGATGGTTCCTGTTAATTTTCTCAAGGCTTGAGACATTAAACGAGCGTGAAGACCCATTTTAGAATCTCCCATTTCGCCTTCGATTTCACTTTTTGGAGTCAAAGCGGCAACCGAGTCAATCACGACAATATCAATCGCTCCAGAACGAATCAAGTTCTCGGCAATTTCCAAAGCTTGTTCCCCGTTGTCGGGTTGCGATATGATTAAGTTTTCGATGTCAACGCCTAGTTTTTCTGCATAATTTCTATCGAAAGCGTGTTCTGCATCTATGAAAGCAGCGATTCCTCCGGCTTTTTGGGCTTCGGCAATGGCGTGCAATGTCAAAGTTGTTTTTCCTGAAGATTCCGGACCGTATATTTCAATAACTCTCCCTCTTGGATAACCGCCAACTCCCAAGGCTAAATCGATTCCCAAAGATCCTGAAGAAATGGTTTCCACTTCCACAATGGCTTTGTCGCCCATTTTCATTACGGTGCCTTTTCCGTAGGTTTTATCTAGTTTGTCAAGTGTAAGTTGTAGTGCTTTTAATTTGGCTTCTTTCTCTGAACTCATCTTTTCTTTCATTTATTTTTGTTCTTATCTTTTTGTAAAAATACTTCTTTTTTTGGAAGAAGCAAGGGGAATGTTTTGAGTTTATTTTGATAATGATTTTTGAATTTTGTTTTTAAATTCTTGTATTTCACTTTCTTTAGTAATGCCCAAAATATTTATCAAGTTCGGAAAATCAAGTTTGTCTTTTAAATTATAATTTATGAGCTCATCTTGAACTTTTTGTAAATCATTTGGATTATACAATTCGTAATTGTAAGTCTTATTTTCTCCATTTTTTAGTGTAATAATTAATTGATTATCAACTCCATTTGATAAATTTGAATTGAAAGAACCTTTTGAATTTCCCTTTCCTTTTCCATAATAGTCATCGTTGGTGATTTCTATTTTGTTTATCTCATTTAACTTAAAAACAGAATCGTCAGCAATTATTTCATCCATATTAAAAGTTATAAATCCATTCAATTCACCTCTTAGCGGATCTGGTTTCGCAAATCGAAATATTTGTAAAAGTATGCCAATACAAAACGCAGTCACCATTATAATCGCTAGAAATTTATCAAATGAACTGAAATCTGTTTTGAACATTTCGGCTCGAATAAAATAAATTATTATGCAACTAATAATAATTGGATACAACATTCTATTGTTGCTCCAATAAAATTTGGTTGATTTCTTAAAAATCGAAAATCTTTTCATATTATTGATCACAAGTATTTTAAACAAACAACGCCTTCAATTCCGTAGCTTTATCAGGTTTTTATTCTCCCAATAAAACTTCAACTTCTTTTTGTAAAACGGGCAAGTTTTTAATTACAATTCCCCAAATCACATCATCTGAAACAGAATCGTAACCGTGAATTATTCGATTTCGAACGTCAACAATTTTTCTGGAATTTGAGATTTGAATGTGGTTGTCTTCTTTAAGAATTCGGCTCATTGCTTCGCCAATAATTTCGATATTTCGTTCTACTGCTCTTTTGGTTTTTAAATCATTTTGATAAAATTCAAATAATTTTGGTGTATCCACAAAATAGCTTTCAATTTCGTTTATAGAACTCAAAATATCATAAAGCCAAGTTTTAACAGTATCATCCATAAATCAATTGTTTGTTTTGATTTACAGTTTTTCTAAAATAAGGATTTTTGATGGCTTTTTCTTCTAACAAATCAACATTTCTTTTTAGAATATTTTCAAGAGAAAATTTAAGATCATAATAATTGTCGCCATACTCTAAAACGTCTATAGGTTCGAAATCGACGATTAGATCGACATCGCTTTCATCGTTAAATTCATCCGTTAAAACAGACCCAAAAGCATATAAAGATTTGACTTTATGTGTTTTACATAAAATTAATATATCTTTATTTAGTCTTTCTATTAGGTTCATTTTAGTGAAAATGTATTATCAAAAATACATAAAATAAGTTAGATTCTATTTTATATTAAATTCTATTTCAATTTAGTGACACTACACAAACAACGCCTTCAATTCCGTAGCATCGTGGGGATTTAATTTACCTGCCAAGACTAGGCTCAATTGTTTCCTTCTCAAAGCGTCATCATAACGGTGTTTTTCGAGTTTGCTAACGGGAATAATATGCGGCACTTCAACAGGTTTTCCGGTTTCATCAACGGCTACAAAAGTATAAATGGCTTCGTTAGACTTGATTCTTTCGCCAGATTCTCGGTCTTCGATCCATAC
>DAORUG010000030.1:0-26487 GCA_035433125.1 Flavobacterium sp. | reverse complement strand
AAGGAATTATTGATAAACAAACATTGAGTAATGCTGGGAATAGTGTTTCTACAGACTAATTATTTGGCTAAAAAATGTAAATTAATAAAAACCCTTTCAGAATTTAAATATGAAAGGGTTTCTTGTTTTATTTCTCCTCATCCTTTTTCATCGCATAAAAATAGGCAGCACGACTCAAAGGTTCGTATTCTTCGGTTTCGCCGAGCATAACGAGTTTGTCGTTGTCGGTTTTTCTAAAACTATAATTCGCCAAATTTCCTGTGCGAGTGCAAACGGCGTGGACTTTGGTCACATATTCGGCAGTAGCCATTAAGGCTGGCATGGGTCCAAAAGGATTCCCTTTGAAATCCATATCCAATCCGGCAACGATGACACGAATGCCTTGGTTGGCTAAATCGTTGCAAATTTTGACTATTTCATCATCAAAAAACTGAGCTTCGTCAATGCCAACTACATCGCAACCTTGAGCCAAAATAGCAATATTGGCGGCTGCAGGAACTGGCGTGGAACGAATTTCGTTGGCATCATGCGACACCACCATTTCGTCGTGATAACGAGTGTCGATGGCAGGTTTGAAAATTTCCACTTTTTGTTTGGCAAATTGCGCTCTTTTGAGTCTGCGAATGAGTTCCTCGGTTTTGCCCGAGAACATCGAACCGCAAATAACTTCGATCCAACCAAATTGTTCTTTATGATTTACTGTATTTTCGAGAAACATTTTGTATTTTTCTGCCTTTAAAAATGAATAGTTTTTATTACTTTGTAACGAAAACAAATTTATTAAAAAAGACACACCTTACTCACTATAATTTCAAAAGTTATGAAGAAAAAATTGGAAGCCGACTTAATGAGCATTGCACACAGAATATTGCAAATGAAAAACAAATCTGATATCAATCAATTGTGTATTGAAACAAGAAGATTGTATGAGAAATTGGCAATTCTACAATTTGTTGAGGAACATTTTGAAGGAGTAAAACCTACTATTGGTCAAGCCGAAGTTGTGGCAAAAATGAAGCAATTTTTTGAAGAAAATCATTTGTCGGAGGTAAAGCCAGCGATGACAAAGTTAGAGGTTGTTACTGAAAATGTTGTTGAGGAAGAAATTGTCGAAGAGGAAGCTGTAGAAGAAGTATTGGTTGAGGAAGAAACTTATGAGGATGAAATAGCAGATGAAGAAAGTACTCCACCAACCGAAGTTGAATTTAACGAGACAGAACCTGACGAAGAGGGTGAAGGAGAAAGTGAAGAAGTTGAAATACTAACAGAGGAACCAGCAAAATTAAATGACATTGGGTTTTTTCCTGCTTTTGAATTAGATGTTGAAGCGGAAGAAGAGCCAGAAACACCAAAAAAAATTGAGTCTATTCAAATTTCTTTTGAAGAGTTGTTAGGAGCAGATTATACCCAAACTCATTTTGTAAAAGTAGAACATAACAAAACAAAGGAGAATTCATTAGATTTTGAACTTCCAAAAGAGTCTATTATTCAAAAGGAAAGAGAAGATCTTTTGGCCGAAATTCAAGTAAGTCCAAAAGATATTGAGCCTAAAAATGTTACTACAATTGATAAACAAGCAACTGGAATATCTATTGGTTTGAATGATAGAATTGCTTTTGTAAAACATCTTTTTGGCAATAGCGACGAAGATTATAACCGAGTGATGAACCAATTAATAACTTTCGACAGTTTTGAAGAAGCTCAAAATTTTATCGAAGATATGGTGAAACCAGATTATGGTGATTGGGCGGGAAAAGAAGAATATGAACAACGATTTATAGAAATCATCGAGAAAAAATTCGCTTAAATGGGTAAATTATATATTGTCCCAACGCCAATTGGCAACCTCGAAGATATGACTTTTCGAGCCATTCGAATTCTCAAAGAAGTCGATTTGATTCTTGCCGAAGACACGCGAACCAGTGGAAAATTACTGAAACATTTCGAGATTGGTACACATATGCACAGCCATCATATGCACAACGAGCACAAAACGGTCGAGAATTTAATCTCGCGTTTGAAAGCCGGAGAAACCATCGCCTTGATTTCGGATGCGGGAACGCCAGCGATTTCCGATCCTGGATTTTTACTCACACGGGCTTGTGTCGAAAACAAAATTGATGTGGAATGTTTGCCTGGCGCAACGGCTTTTGTACCAGCTTTGGTCAATAGTGGTTTGCCCAATGACAAATTTATTTTCGAAGGATTTTTGCCTGAAAAAAAAGGAAGACAAACCCGATATTTGGCACTTGCCGAAGAAACTCGCACAATGATTTTGTATGTTTCGCCCCATAAATTAGTCAAAACTTTAGCTGAATTTATTACGTATTTTGGCGAAGACCGACAAATTTGCGTTTCAAGGGAATTATCAAAACTACACGAAGAAAATGTCCGCGGAACGGTACGAGAAGTACTGACCCATTTTGAAAATAAACCGCCAAAAGGGGAAATAGTAGTTGTGATTGGAGGAAAATCTACAACTAAAGAAAATAAAAAAGAAAAGGAATAATAAATGCATCCAAGAGCATTGCCAACTGAAAATATTCTCACATAAGAAGGAATTAACAAGGGAATTTAAAGAGTAAATTCAGAGGCAAAAAACAATATTAAAACCTAAATTATTTCACTTAATTTCACTATATTTGAGGGAGTTATCTTTATAAAAACATTTTTCATCTTTATAAAAAACTTCAAAATGAAAAATACAGGATTCACCGTTACAGATGATTTGTGGGCAACACGTGGGCAGCGTTTTTTGAATTGCCTTCTCGATTTGTTAATTGTTCATATCATTTTAGCCAGTATTGGAACAACCGTTATCATTATTGGAGATGTTACGAATAATTATGAATTGGCTAACTGGATTGAATCGACTACAATTTTCGAAAAATTACTTTTTTGGATTTTGACACTGTTTTTTTACTACTTTTTGACAGAAACTTATTTTTCAAGAACTTTTGCCAAGTATTTTACACAAACAATTGTGGTAACAAAAAACGGCTCTAGACCAAAAACACACCTGATTTTCATTCGAACACTTTCCCGCTTTATTCCTCTTGAAGCTATTACTTTTTTATGGGGTGATTTTAGAGGATTGCACGATTTATTTTCGGATACTTATGTCGTTCGAAAACACGAGTTCAATCATAAAAAAGGAGCTATTCTATTTCCTTAAAAAAACAATTCAGCCGTCAATTTTGATGGCTGTTTTAATTTATAAAATTTAAATTTAATTTACCAACTTATATTCAAGCTTCAAAAACCACCCGCGTTTTGAATTTTATTATAGATAATTATGAGAATTATTGTTTGTAAACAATCCCAAACGAAATGGAACTAGAGCCAAATTTGGACTCAAATTCTTCATTGAAGCCATAAGGAGTATATCTATATTGAAATTTTAGTCCAATATTGTCATACATATACTTAATTTCAGGGGCTAATAAAATAGAAGCGTTCTTATATGGGTCGTATTTTTCCTTATCGTTTTCATTGTTAGTTTCTTCAGAAGGAAAATCATAGTCTAAATAATCAATACCGATTGTGAGCCCAAATTCAAGATAGTTTTTTTGATTCTTTGAAATTGGAATTACTTTTATTGCTCTAATTCCTATATCAAATCCAAATTTATTAGAATCAATGCTGTAAATAGAATCATTAAATTCATAATCAATGGGACGTGCATTTTTTAGGAAAAGAGCATTAAAACCAACATTTGCTGCAAAGCCATTGTCTTCACCTATTTTAAACCAAAAACCATAGGATTGTGCATAATCAAATTTATTCGATAAGTTTCCTATTGGAATAATGATACTCGCTTCGGCATTTACTATTTCTGAATTGGGTTTGTAAATACCATTATTTTGAGCATTCATTGCAATTGATAAAAGCAATATTAGAATTAACTTTCTCATAATTTACCAGTTTATTAATGGAAAAGAACGATTACAGTTTTTATTCCAAACACCTAGTTGCAAACCTCTTGAATAGGAATTATTGAATATCCCAAGCTGAATTCCTTTGTTGTTTTCAACTTGATTTACAATGCCAGCTTGTAGCCCTTTTAATTCATAAGTTTGATTGTACACACTAAAAGTCGCTCCTTTTAAATTAGTATTGGCATTAATAATTCCAATTGAAAGGCCATTTATTTTGTCCGAAATGGTTCCCAATGGCGCAATCGAAAATCCATTAAAATTTTTGAATTTATTACCTAATGAAATATTCAATCCATCCATACTTGTAGTCGTAAAAAAACAACCTGTACTCACGTTGAGACCATTGATTTTTAGATTTGGTGTGTAAGTCCAGTTTTTAATACTAAAATCATGTTTAGAGATACTATCCCGTTTTTTAGTATTATTTTCTATAATTTCTGGTGAATACATTATTGCAAGAAAAGCAGTAAAAGTACCAGCTATTGGAGCAGGATTTGCCTCAAGATTGAAACCGTTTACAGTTTGACTTTCTATTTTTCGGTTTTCAACGTGTCCTACCCCAAAAGCCAATCCATTTACTTTGTCAACTTTTTTTGACATAGGAGATAAACTGAAAATTTGAGAATGTGTTGGTTTGTACGCTAATGTATCTTGACCAAAACAATTGATTGAAATAGCAACCAAAAGCAATACTAAAAAATGATTTTTCATAATTTCTATGTTTTAAATTAACACTACAAACGTATTGTGATTTTTACATAGCGATAAGCGAAAATCAATTAATAAATTTTATATATTTGTGATTATCACAAAAAACATGAGTTACCAAGAAACACTTTTAAAACAAATAAGAAAGCAAATTTCTAACAAGCAATCTATTAATGATGAAATCGCCATGGTTTTGCAAATTAGTTATGACGCCTCGCACAGACGGGTTTCGGGCAAAAGTAAATTCTCGATTGAAGAAACCGTGTTATTAGCAAATCATTACAACATTTCGTTGGATGGTTTGTTTTTTCATAAAGAAAAAGTAATTATCGAAAAAACCATAGAAGTTTCTAATTTGGCTGAGATGCAACTGTATTTTCAGAATTCAGCAACAAAAGTCAAGTCTTTAACTAAGGATTCTGATACGGTGATGTATTATTCCGCCAAGGATATTCCATTGTTTTATTTTATGGATGCAACAATTATGTCCAAATTTAAAGCTTATGTATGGCTCAATTTGTTGGATGCAGAAACGTCTAAAGTAACTTTTGAGAATTTTGTGATTACAGAATCTTTTCTGGAATCGATGACCAAATTAAAAACGGCTTATGAAAAAGTGGAAGTCAAAGAAATTTGGAATGACACAACCATTAATAGTAGTTTGCAACAAATTCTATATTTCTACGAGGCTGGATTGTTGAGTTTTGAATTGGCAAATGAATTATTTGATGATTTAGAAAACATAATAAACAACATCAAAAAAAAATGCAATCATCCAAACTCTAAGTTTTCGATTTACTATAATGAGTTAGTGATGCTCAATAACAACTTGCTTTTTGAGTCCAAAGAAAAACTCACGCTATTTGCTTCTTATACCTTATTGGGCTATTTTATTACCGAAAATGAAGAGAGTTGCCAAAATGTAAAAAGATGGTTTCATCGCCAAATAGCTAATTCAAAGCCTCTGAACAGTTCTGGAATCAAGGAACAACAACTGTTTTTTAATAAAGCCATTCGTAAAATAGAGTTCTATAGAAATCAATTGAATAGTCAGGTGGATTTGATGTATTAAAAATTTTGTCTTACGAGCCTTTAATTGCTCTATAAAATCCTAAAATAAAATGTATTTTTGATTCTTTTAAATCTGACCCGAGCGAAAGCGAACGGGCTTAGCAAATCAAAGAACGCAAATCTTCAATCAGAAATCACAATGAACTGGGAACAACTTTTATCACTAAAACGTCAAGGGGACACGAACAAAAGAATAATTATGTAAATTTGTATAATCGAAAACATAAAACTTAATTATGGAAATCAAAAATTTATCTAAATATAGCAATGCCGAAAAAATTGTTCTCGCTGAACAATTATGGGACAGTATTTCTAAAAAAGAAATAGAAATTTCCGATGATGTGAAAAAAGAATTGGATATTCGGTTGCAAAATTTTGAAGAAGGAAAATCGGAATTATATACTTGGGAAGAGGTTAAAAATTATTTGAAGACCATTCGATAATGTATAGAATTCAATTTACTAAAGAAGCATTGTTTGATATTGAAATCGTTGTGCTTTGGTATGAAGAACAAAGAATTGGTCTTTCTTATGATTTTGAACTTTGTTTAGAAGCAGGAATTGAAGAAGTTTTAAGAAATCCTGAAGCATTTCAAAAAAGATATAAACAAGTAAAAATTAGATTTATTTCTCGCTTCCCTTATGGAATTCATTATGTGAATATTGAAAACGAGATAACAGTTATTGGCGTTTTTCATACTTCACGTTCTCCGAAAAATTGGTCGAAAAGACTCCATTTATAATTATATTCCCAACCTCACAAATCAAAAAACGCTAATTTTCAATCAGAAATCAATATGAACTGGGAACAACTCTTATCACTAAAACGTCAAGGCGACACGAGCAAAAGATTACGAATAGAGCAAGACGACACGCGTTTAGGCTTCGAAGTAGATTATGATCGAATTATATTCTCGTCAGCTTTCAGAAGTTTACAAGATAAAACACAAGTTATTCCGCTTTCGAAAACTGATTTTGTTCATACTCGATTGACACACAGTTTGGAAGTTTCAGTTGTTGGTCGTTCCATTGGGCGATTGGTTGGAAAAAAAATAATCGAAAAATATCCACATCTTAAAGAAAGTCACGGTTTTCAAGCTAATGATTTTGGGGCGATAGTTGCCGCTGCTTCTTTGGCTCACGACATCGGAAACCCTCCTTTTGGACATTCTGGCGAAAAAGCTATCGGAGAGTATTTTTCTATTGGAAAAGGGCAACAATACAAAGACCAACTTTCGGATAAAGAATGGCAGGATTTAATCGATTTTGAAGGCAATGCCAATGGCTTTTCAGTTCTTACGGCTAGTCGTCCCGGAATTGAGGGAGGATTGCGAATTTCGTTTGCAACTCTTGGCGCATTTATGAAATATCCAAAGGAAAGTTTACCCAAAAAACCAACACAAAACATCGCTGACAAGAAATACGGTTTCTTTCAATCAGACAGCCAATTTTTCCAAGAAGTAGCATCTGAATTGGGTATGATTCCAAACAAAGATGGCAACGACATTGGTTTCGAAAGACATCCTTTAGCCTATTTAGTAGAAGCCGCCGATGATATTTGTTACACCATAATCGATTTTGAAGACGGTATAAATTTAGGATTGGTATCCGAAGATTTTGCTTTAGAATATTTGATAAAATTAGTCAAAGACAGCATTGATTCTTCTAAATATAATTCTCTAACCACGAAAGAAGACCGAATAAGTTACCTCAGAGCATTGGCAATTGGCAGCCTAATAAATGATGCTGTGAAAGTTTTTATCGAAAACGAAGAAGCGATTTTGGAGGGAAGATTTCCTTACGCTTTGACAGACAAAAGCAAGTATAAAGTTCAAATGGACGACATTATCAAATTGAGTATCAAAAACATCTATCAAAGTCGAGAAGTCATCGAAAAAGAAATTGTGGGTTATCAAATTATACAAACCTTATTGGATAAATTCATCACGGCTTTCAATAATAAATTTGATGGTAATTCGTCTAATTACGACAAATTATTGTTGAAAATGTTACCCGAAAAATTCTTGGAAGAAAAAGATGATTTGTACCAAAGACTTTTACACATTTGTCATTATGTATCCCTTTTGACCGATGGAAATGCTTTGGAATTATACGAAACTATTAATGGTAGAAAAACCAACTGATGTTTTAAAAAACATAAACCATACCAATACCAAGTGATTGTTTTAATTGCAATGTTGGGCCGCCTGCAACTTTAACTCCATCAATTTCTTCATAGGTTTTAACATCATCGTCATAAATTGCGTGAGTTCCAATGTTGGCGCTCACATATCGGTTTACAATTAAATCAAATTGCAATTTCCATTCTACATCAATATTCCCGAAATTATTAATGTAATCTGAATACAAACTCAATCGGTTTTCCATAGTAATGTTTTTCCAAACTTCTTTTTTATAGTGATTGGTTACTAAAAAGCCGAATTCAGTTTTTGATTGTTTGCCTTCAGAAATCATATTGCCTTCTGAGTCGTAAATTGCCTTGGTTACTCCAAAAGCGCCTTTGTCGGCCAAAGTTTGATCTAATACTAAAGTGTTTTTTATTGTTATTGGCGAAATATAAACATCAAATTTCTTTTCCTTGTCGAAATAATCTGCCCCTGCTCCCAAGAACGTATAAGCTGGTGCGAATGGTTTCGAAATCGGAGTCGAGGCGTCTGGATATTTATATCCATTAGTAAATTGAGTGTTAAAATTAAATTTTGCTGAGTAGTACCAGTTCGATGAAGTGTCATCTCTATAGCCAAAAGTAGAATTAAATCGCACTTCATCATCCGACTTTCTAATGGTTAAGCCATCTTGTTTATTGATACCATATCGAACGATTAATTCATTAACCCATTTGCTGTTTTCTGTTGTGTAAGTCCTGATGAAGTTCCCTTTTAACAAGCCTGAAATGGAGCTAACTCCACCAGCGTTCCAATTTACAAATGCAATTTCGTTAAGGTCAAAACCAACCGTATTTTTACTTTGCCAAGCCGAAACAGGAAATATTGGCAAAGGAAGTCCTGTTTTTATTTTTCTTGTTGCAGTTATTGTTGCAGTTGCAACTGCGGTTACAGGTTTTATTTCTACGACTACTGGTGTAATTTGAAAATCTTGAGAATAACAATTTGTACAAATTGTGATTAAAAACAGAATTAAGAAGTTGTGAAGTAATTTCATTATAATTTATTATGTTTGAAATGGCAAAAATAATTAATTTCAATAACTTGAAAAAATAGTTACCAAGCTATTAACGCCAATTTTGCAATATTGTTGTAATTCATTAACAGTTCCTTGTTCAATAAATTCATCTGGAATGCCAAGAATTTTTATGTTTGACATATAATTATTTTGTGCAGAAAATTCTAGAATGGCGCTTCCAAAACCCCCTTTTATCACACCATCTTCTATGGTTATTATGGTTTTAAAATTCTTAAAAATGTTGTGTAATAATTTTTCGTCCAATGGTTTAACAAAAGCAAAATCGTAATGTGCAAAATTTTCGGGATGCTTCATTTCGGCTAATGCCAAAGTTACGTTGTTGCCTATGTTTCCGTTGGATAGAATCCCTACTTTTGTACCTTCTTTAAGACAATTTGCTTTGCCTATTTCAATTTTTTCATACGGTTTTTGCCAATCCACAATTTGGCCACGACCACGAGGATAGCGAATCGCAATAGGATGATTCAAACCCAATTGTGCCGTGTATAAAATGTTGCGCAACGCAATTTCATTCAACGGCGAATACACAATCATATTGGGAATACAACGCAAATAAGCCAAATCGAAAACACCGTGATGAGTTGCTCCGTCTTCCCCAACCAATCCTGATCTGTCCAAACAAAAAATCACGGGTAAATTCTGTAAAGCCACATCATGAATGACTTGATCGTAAGCTCGTTGTAAAAATGTCGAATAAATATTGCAAAAAACAATCATTCCTTGAGTTGCCATTCCTGCCGATAATGTAACAGCATGTTGCTCTGCAATTCCAACGTCGAAGGCACGTTTTGGAAAAGTGTCCATCATAAATTTCAACGAACTCCCTGACGGCATTGCTGGTGTGATTCCAACAATTTTTTCATTGGCTTTAGCCAAATCTAAAAGCGTTAATCCAAAAACATCCTGATATTTTGGAGGCAAATTCTCTTCTGATTTTGCGTGAATTTCTCCGGTGCTGGCATCAAATTTTCCTGGTGCGTGGTATTTTACTTGGTCGTCTTCGGCTTGTTGCAGACCTTTTCCTTTTGTAGTAATAATGTGAAGAAATTTTGGGCCTTTTATTTTTTGTAATCGTTTTAATTCCTTTAGAACGGCAAAAATATCGTGGCCGTCAATTGGTCCTGAATAGTCAAAGTTCAAGGACTTAATCATATTGTTTTTCCTTGGATTTTTTCCTTCTTTCACGGCAGTGAGATACTTTTTCAAAGCACCAACACTTGGATCAATCCCGATGGCGTTGTCGTTAAGGATAACCAATAAATTAGCGTCGGTAACACCGGCGTGATTCAATCCTTCAAAAGCCATTCCTGATGCAATCGAAGCATCGCCAATCACTGCTATATGATGTTTTTCGAAATCGCCTTTCAAATTAGAAGCAATCGCCATTCCCAAGGCTGCCGAAATGGAAGTGGAAGAATGTCCTACACCAAAAGCATCATAAACACTTTCGCTTCTTTTTGGAAAACCAGAAATCCCGTTAAGTTGGCGATTGGTATGAAAATTTTCTCTTCTTTCTGTTAAAATTTTATGACCGTAAGCTTGATGACCGACATCCCAAATCAATAAGTCATTAGGAGTATCAAATACATAATGCAACGCGATCGTGAGTTCTACAACACCAAGGCTGGCGCCCAAATGTCCTTCTTTTACGGAAACAATATCAATAATAAAATCACGCAATTCTTGGGCAACTTGAGGAAGTTGGGCTTCGTCGAGTTGGCGTAAATCGGTTGGATTATTGATGTGTTGAAGTAAATTGCTTTTCATTGTAATTTAAAAAGCAAATTTACGGTTTTTAAATTTAATTACTATTTTGAATGTATAAGACAAATTGTGTTTTGGACTGGAATAGCATTCGAAAACTTACCTAATTTGAAAAATGAGGCGAATAATGGAGTTAATTGCCTCAAAACTTGATGTTTTTTGAGGTGATTAATGAATTTATGATTCAAAGTAATGCTGTTTCTATAGCAACTACCATAAGAGATTTGCAAGTTTTGACAGAAAAAAGTATTTTACTGGTAAAGAAGGGAGGAATTGTGCTTTAATTTAATTTTAGGTTTTTTGTGTTAAATTAATCGTGTTCGTATTTGGTAATTCGTTTAATTTCTATCGTGTCAATTTTGGAGGCAGTTTTCGTTGTGAAGAAATTTTTTTTGACGGTATTTGGTTTGATTGTAAGAGATAATTGGAATTTACAATTCCTTTTTTTTCCATTTTCTTCACCAGGATACCATTTTTTTGAATTGCTTAATATTCTAATAAGTTCTTCTTTGGTACCGAATCCTAAATCCTTTGAAACGTTTATTGAGTCTAATTTACCATCTTTTTCAATTACAAAAGTAGCAATCAATGTGTCATTTAGGTGTCTTGATTTTTCTAAAAATTTAAAATTTTGTTTAATGTACTTATGAAAAGGTATTATTCCTCCTGCATACTCTGGATATACACTAATTCCAACGCCGCCATATATTGTATTATCTTCAAAAATAACATTGGGTTCATTATTTGCTTTTTCTTTTTTATTGGGTAATACCTCACCACATATAATCGTTTTAGGCTTTTTAAATTTTATTTGACTGATTTTTGGCTGAACTTGTAGAGTACTAATATCATTTAATGAGTCTTTTGATGGCTGTAAAATCCCACCCTTAAACTGTTTTTCTATGGAATCTTCAACAACTTCAACTTTGTCAATCTTTTGCTTGTTTCCATTTTTATCAGCGCAACTAAACAAAGTCGTTCCCATTGCTATAAACAAAGCCAATAAAAATATTTTGTGAAAGTGTGTTTGCGAATATAAAACTCCATTCGGGATTTGAATAGTCAGGGAATTCAATTGAGAATTTTTAAATCTTCCACAAACGTTGCTATTCTGTTGAAAATACACTTGAATTTGATTGGGCAACATGTTAGTGAAATCAACTACATTTTTTGAACAGCTTCCACAAAATCTTCCATTGTCGTATGGAGTCATTTTATTCCAATCCTCGTGACAAGGTTCGGGAATCGTGATTTTATATTTTCTTTCCATACCATGTGTTTCTGATGATAAAACTAACGAAAATTATTTCAAAATCGTACTTTTGCTGTATGGAAAACCCTTTCACCGACGAATATTTTATGAAGAAAGCCTTGCAAGAGGCAGAAATAGCTTTTGAAAAAGACGAAATTCCTGTTGGTGCCGTAATTGTAGTCCATAAATAAACATTATATGAAAAGCATTATTACAATTAAGGAGCTAAAAAAAAAGTATCCAAACTTAGCAAACACTTTAGATTACTATTATCCGTTAGGGATAAAAATGGAAGACCCAATTTATAAGGAATATGTTGGAAATCAAGCTTTAAATTCAATTATCGAGGAAAATATTCTAAATAATGAAATTTTTGTTTCTAGATGGGAAAAAGATTTTTTAGGGGAATTAGAAAAAAGGATTAATCGCAAAATAATAGGAGCAACTTTAGGATTAGTCCCAAACATAGGAGGGTTAATAGAGCTTTATGAGAGTGATGATTTGTGCGAACTTCACCAAATACATTTTTACGTTAGCTTAATAAAGAATTATTATTCTATTCAGTTTGTAAAATCTAATAAATATATGAAGCATCAAAGAGGTAATATTGGTTGGGGTACTGAAGAATTAATAGTTTCTCCTGTCGATAATTATTATAAAGAATTGTTTTTGGAAATTGAAAATTATATTAGAGAAAAATTACCTGACGCAAAATTTTTACCCTATTCTATTGAATGTTTAAAATTAGAGGGATTACAAGTAAATTATTCCGTACTAGAAGATTGTGAAATAGGCCGTGGTTTTTTTCATAAATTTTTTGCTTATGAAGCAAAAAAAGTAATAGGAGATATAAATTATAGGATTGAAGAAATAGATTGATTTAAAATTAAACAGAGGTTTCTAAAAAAGAAGCCTCTGTCTTTTAAAACACATATTTAAAATTATTTCAAAATCGTACTTTTGCTGTATGGAAAACCCTTTCACCGACGAATATTTTATGAAGAAAGCCTTGCAAGAGGCAGAAATCGCTTTTGAAAAAGACGAAATTCCCGTTGGTGCTGTAATTGTAATCGACAACAAAGTCATTGCCCGAGGTCATAATCTTACCGAAATGTTGGTTGATGTAACAGCTCACGCCGAAATGCAGGCAATAACGGCCGCTGCCAATTTCTTGGGCGGAAAATATTTAACGGGTTGCACGCTTTATGTCACGTTGGAACCTTGCCAAATGTGTGCCGGTGCTTTGTATTGGAGCCAGATTTCTAAAATTGTTTTTGGAGCCAGTGACGAACATCGTGGATTCGAGAAAATGGGAACACAATTGCATCCAAAAACTACAGTTGTTCGTGGAGTTTTGGCTGAGGAAGCTTCGGAATTGATGAAGCGGTTTTTTGCAAGGAAGAGAAAATAAATCTATTACTTTTAAGTTTAATTTTTGTCGATTTTTCACTTCCAAAAACTTTTTATCTCACAAAGAATTTTCTTCTTAAATATTAAAATAATCCTATACATTTACTACAATATAATGTGTGCTTTTACAGTTATGGACTTAATTGTGAAATCTTGCTATAATTATAATTTGTAACCCATTAACTCTAGATAAAAGTGAAAACAAAAGGATTAATTTACGTTTTGTGTGTGTGTGTTTTGTTTCAAGCGTGCGGTAAAAAATCAGCCGCCGATTTTAATTCCGATTTTTCATTATTCAAAGAGTATATAGTCAGTTTTACGGGAGGAATAGTATCTGCGCAATCCGATATTCGCGTGGTTTTGGCTTTTGAATCAAATTGGAAAGTAAACCAGGTTTTGGACAATGGTTTATTCGAAATTTCTCCAAGTGTCAACGGAAAAGTGATGGCACTTTCCAGCAATACTATCGCTTTTATTCCCGAAAAAAAACTAGAATCTGGTACCGAATATCAAGTGACTTTACATTTGGATAAACTAAAACCAAAGATTGCCGAAAAGAACAAGGAACTTGCTAATTTCAATTTTACAGTAAAAACCATCAAGCAAGATTTTGTTATAAACACGCTTGATGTTCAATCCTACAGCAAAGAATATCAATATTTGAATTGCGTGTTAAAAACAGCCGACAATATAGATTTTGAAACCGCCAAAAAATTGGTTGAAGCGGAGCATAACGGCAATGATTTGAAAATTATTTTCGAGAAATCGAATGTAGTGGGGAAAGAATTCAAATTCAGAATCGACAGCATTCAACGATTAGATTCTAAAAGTAATGTTGAAATTGCATACAACGGAACCGATTATGACATCGACCAAAAAGGAACTATTGATTTTCCAATTACGGCTTTGAATGAGTTCAAAATCATTAAAACCGAAATGCAGGAAGGGAACAATCAATCATTATCTATTAATTTTTCCGAACCATTGGAAAAAGGACAAGATTTTAAAGGTTTAGTCGCGATTCAAAACACCAGTAATTTAAAATTTTCTACTCAAGGAAATGTGTTGAAAATTTATTTTAATAATGACAAAGCTGTTGAAAAACCCGTCGAAGTAGCACCAGAACCGGTTGCAATTGCTGTTGCTACAGATTCAACGGCTGTTGCTGTAGATACGGCTTCGGTGGAAGAATCTGAAGAAGTTGTTGAAATCGTCGAGCCTGCGCCTGTTATTTTTTCACAAAAACTCACGGGTGAATTGTTATTGGAGGTCTTTCAAGGAATTGAAAGTGAATATGGCAAAAAAATAAATCAAAATTATTCGGAAAAAATTTCATTTGATGAAATAAAACCTAATGTTCGTTTCATCAAAAATGGAACTATTCTACCAAGTTCGAGTAATTTAAAACTCAATTTTGAAGCCGTAAATCTTAGTGCTGTTGATGTAAAGGTGTATAAAATTTACAAAAACAATATCCTTCAGTTTTTACAGGATAATGAATTGAACGGTACTCGAAACTTGAAAAGAGTAGGACAGCCCGTTGCGAAATCAACGCTTTATCTAAATGAAAATAAGTTAGTCAATCCTAGCAAATGGAACACGTTTGCATTGGATTTGTCCAAAATTATAACGCCAGAACCTGGTGCTATTTACAGAGTGGAGTTCTCGTATAAAAAAGCCTATTCTTTATATAAATGCGAAAATTTAGTAGCGGATGACAATCAAAATGAAGAGGAAGAAGTCGATGAAAATGATGTGAATTATAGTGAGAACTCTTATGATGATTACTATTACGACGATTATGAATGGAGAGAAAGCCAAAATCCTTGTTCGAGTTCATATTATTACAATGCTAAGATTGGCACTAATATTTTAGCTTCGGATGTTGGTGTGATTGCCAAAAGAGGCGAAAATAAATCGTATTTATTTGCCGTAAACAATATCATTACAACCGAACCTATTTCGAATGCAAGAGTGGATTTGTACAGTTTTCAACAACAAAAATTGGCTACAGGAACAACGAGCAGTGAAGGAATTGCCAGTTTTCAGCTGAACACTTTTGCTTATTTTGCGATTGTCACTTCTGGGGCACAATCGACTTATGTACGACTCGATGACGGAAATTCATTATCAGTCAGCAATTTTAATGTGTCGGGCGAAACTTTGCAAAAAGGCCTCAAAGGATTTATATATGGAGAACGCGGGGTTTGGCGACCTGGAGATAATTTGTATTTGTCTTTTATTTTGAATGATGCTTCAAATAAAATTCCATTGGGACATCCCATAAAATTCAGATTGAGTAATCCAAACGGAAAAGTGACTTATCAAACGGTTCAAAAATCGAATGAGTGGAATCACTATGCTTTTACTGTACCAACAGAAATGGATGCTCCAACTGGAAATTGGGAAGCAATGGTCAGCGTAGGTGGTGCTAAGTTTTATAAAAGTATTAAAATCGAAACTATCAAACCCAATCGTTTAAAAATTAAAAACAGTTTCAAACGAGCGGTACTTTCGGCTGTGTATCCAAATACGAGTAATCTTGAAGTGGCTTGGCTTCACGGAGCTGTGGCTAAAAATTTGAATGTCGAAATGCAGGCCAAATTTTCGCAACAAACAACGACTTTCAAAAATTATTCCAACTATACTTTTGATGATTTAGTTCGAAAATTCAACACCGAAGAAATCAATATTTTTTCAGGAAAATTGGATGCCAATGGAAAAGCCAATGTAGATATTAACCCAAAAATTCAAGGACAAGCACCTGGAATGTTGAAAGCCGCATTTATCACCAAAGTCTATGAAGAAGGAGGCGATTTTAGTACCGATGTTATTGCCACAACTTATTCTCCGTATAACACTTATGTTGGTGTAAAATCGCCAGAACCGAATAAATATGGAATGCTGGAAACGCGTAAAGTAAACCAGTTCGATATTGTTACGGTTGATGAAAATGGCAGACCAAAGTCGGTTAGAAATCTGGAAGTAAAAGTCTATAAAGTAGAATGGCGTTGGTGGTGGGATGCTTCAAGCGATAATTTATCGAATTATAATTCTGATGATGCAACGACTTCATATAAAACTTTTAGAATAAATACCGATTCCAATGGAAAAGGGAATGTGCGATTTGCTTTAACCGATGAAGAATGGGGACGCTACATGATTCGGGTTTCGGATGCCAATGGCGGACACGCAACAGCTTTAACGGTAAATATCGATTGGCCAATGTGGTCTGGAAAAACTAAAAATACGGATGCTTCAACGGCAAATATGTTGGTTTTTTCAACTGATAAAGAAAAGTATGCCGTGGGCGAAAATGCACAGATTTCTTTTCCGTCCAGTGAAGGAGGAAGAGCTTTTATCTCTATCGAAAATGGCTCGAAAGTAGTGCAGACTCTTTGGGCGAAGACCCAAAAAGGAGAAACCAAAGTAACCATTCCGATTACAGCTTCTATGGCGCCGAACGTGTATTTCAATATTACACTGTTACAGCCACACGCTTCGACCAAGAATGATTTACCAATCCGTATGTATGGAATTGTACCGATTGAAGTGATTGATAAAAATACGATTTTAACACCTAAATTAGTGATGCCAGATGTATTGCGACCAGAGCAATCATTCGCTGTAAAAGTAAGTGAACAATCCGGAAAAGCAATGACCTACACAATTGCCATTGTAGATGAAGGATTATTGGATTTAACCCGTTTCAAAGCGCCAAACGCTTGGGACAGTTTTTATGTACGTGAAGCTTTGGGTGTAAAAACCTGGGACATTTATGACGATGTGATTGGAGCGTATGGCGGAAAAGTGAATCAGATTTTTAGTATCGGTGGTGACCAGGATTTGGGTGGTGGAAAAGCCAAAAAAGCCAATCGTTTCAAACCGGTTGTAATTTATATGGGACCTTTTAAATTGGAAAAAGGAAAAACGAAAATGCATCAGGTAAAATTACCCAAGTACATTGGTTCTGTAAAAACAATGATCGTTGCCGGAGATGCGACTACAAGCGCTTATGGTAGTGTCGAAAAAGCAACTCCCGTTCGCAGTCCGTTGATGGTCTTGGCTTCGTTGCCGAGAAAAATTTCGCCATCCGAGAAAGTGACGATTCCAGTTACTGTTTTTGCAATGGAAAAAAACATCAAAAATGTTACGGTTCAGATTAAAACCAACAACGGATTAAAAGTTATTGGAAGTGCCGTTCAAAAATTATCATTCGCACAGCCTGACGAAAAAATGGCTTATTTCAATTTGGCTGTGGGTTCTGTTACCGGAATTGGAAAAGTTCAGATTGTAGCAACTTCGGGTGCAGCCAAATCGGTTTATGATGTAGAGATTGATATGACCAACCCTAATCCGGTTACGAATACATTTACCGACGTGATTTTGGAACCAAATAGTGCTAAAACTATTTCTTGGAAGACATTTGGTGTTTCAGGAAGTAATAAGGCTAAATTGGAGATTTCATCAATGCCAACAATCAATTTGAATGGACGATTACAGTATTTGATTCAATATCCTCACGGATGTGTGGAGCAAACCACTTCTTCTGTTTTTCCGCAGTTGTATTTAAGTGATATTATGGATTTGGACGCTACTCGTCAGCAATTAACGCAAAAAAATATCACGGCAGGAATCAATCGATTAGGAGGTTTTCAATTATCGAATGGAGGATTAGCCTACTGGCAAGGCGGCACAGAATCCGACGATTGGGGTTCTTCCTATGCTGGACATTTTATGATAGAAGCTGAGAAAAAAGGATACTTTTTACCGATTAATTTTAAATCAAAATGGATTTCGTATCAACAAAAAGAAGCCAAACAATGGCGATTTGAAACAAGATATGGAAATGATTTAGCGCAAGCTTATCGCTTATACACTTTGGCTTTGGCGGGAGCACCAGATTTATCTTCGATGAACAGATTGCGTGAAACCAAAGGAATTTCGAATGAAAGTAAATTGCGTTTGGCCTTGGCTTATGTATTGGCAGGACAAAAATCAGCCGGTTTGAACTTGTTGCTAAAAACTACAATTGATGAAGATTCGAAATACAATTATTACTATTATGGTTCAGCTGATAGAAATCGAGCAATGGCTTTGGAAACATTATTATTACTTGGACAAAAGCAAAAAGCATTTGCAATGGCATTAAAACTGGCTAAAGAAATGTCTAGTGAACAATGGATGAGTACGCAAACTACAGCTTATTGTTTGTATGCAATGGCAAAGTTTTCAGCAAATAACGGACCGAAAGGAATCGACGTTCAGTTTAGCAAAGACGGAAAAACGCAGACATTTAAAACGATGAAAACTATCACCGATAGCAATTTGGTTGTCAAAATGGGTTCGAATAGTGTGACTTTAAAAAATAATAGAAAGAACAGATTGTTTGTTCGTTTGCTGAATACAGGAATTCTTCCTATTGGTCAGGAGAAGGCGATTCAGAGTAATGTTTCGGCTTCCATTGTTTTCAAAAACAGAAAAGGAGGCGTTATCAATGTGTCCACAATTAATCAGGGAACAGAGTTTGTTGCCGAGGTAACGGTTAGAAACCAGAAAAATGAGCGTGTAGAAAATGTAGCATTATCTCAAATTCTGCCTTCCGGTTTTGAAATTGTAAATACTCGTTTCACGGATTATGGTGATGCCACTAATAATATTGCAGATTATATTGACATTCGAGACGACAGAACCAATTTCTATTTTGGATTGAAAGCGGGAGAAGTAAAAACCTTTAGAATTTTGCTGAATGCCTCGTATTTGGGGACGTATTATTTACCAGGACTGCAATGTGAAGCAATGTATGATAATACGTTTTTGGCAAGAACCAAAGGATTTTGGGTTCAGGTGGTGAAGTAAGTATGCTAGGGAAAATTGGCCACTGATGACACGGATAGAACTGATTTTACGCAGATTGAAATGAGACTTTAATCACTAAGTAAAAAAATCTGTTTGAATCTGTATAATCTGTGGCTAAATAATTTTAGCTCAAATAGAAATGTTCTTTGCGGACTTTGCGTATAACTTTGCGACCCTTGCGGTTAAATCATAATTACCTTGAAAAATAAACTAATTGCGTTCCTGCAACGCATCATCAATTGGATAAAACAACATAAAATTAAATCATCAATTGCGTTTCTGCTATTGGTGGTTTATTATTTTTCATTGCCACGAACTTTGTTTCAGGAACCTTATTCTACGGTTATTGAAAGTAAAGAAGGCGAATTGCTTGGTGCCAAAATTGCTCTTGACGGCCAATGGCGATTTCCTGCACAAGACAGTGTTCCTGATAAATTCAAGAAATGTATTGTCTATTTTGAAGACGAATATTTCTATAAACATCCCGGGTTCAATCCTGTGGCGATGGCGAATGCTTTTCAGCAAAACAGAAAAGCGGGAAAAGTTGTTCGTGGAGGAAGTACATTGACACAACAAGTGATTCGGTTGTCCAGAAATGGAAAAGGAAGAACTTATTTCGAGAAAATAATTGAACTCATTCTCGCCACCCGATTAGAGGTGGGATATTCTAAAAATAAAATTTTGGAATTATATGCTTCGCACGCTCCTTTTGGAGGGAATGTGGTGGGTCTAGAAATGGCTTCCTGGCGGTATTTTGGTGTGCAGTCCCATCAATTGTCTTGGGCAGAAAGCGCTACATTGGCTGTTTTGCCAAATGCACCTAGTTTGATTTATCCTGGAAAGAACCAAATCAAATTATTGAGTAAGCGAAACCGACTTTTGTTGAAATTAAATCAGGAAGGAATAATCGACAAGGAAACCTATGAACTTTCGATAGACGAGCCTTTGCCTCAAAAACCGTATGATTTGCCTCAAATTGCACCGCATTTATTAGAGCGAGTGGCAAAGAACCAACTAGGAACTCGAGTAAAAACGACAATAGAAATTGGGTTGCAAAACAGAGTCAATCAAATTGCTAAGTATTATTACAATCAGTACAAGCAAAACGAAGTTCATAATTTGGCTATTTTGGTTATCGATGTTTCGAATAGAAAAGTAATGAGTTATGTTGGAAATTCATCTACGGACGGAAATCATCAAAAAGATGTGGATATTATTGATGCTCCAAGAAGTACAGGAAGTATTCTGAAACCGCTTTTATACGGCGCAATGCTAGATGATGGAGAGTTGTTACCGAATACATTGGTAGCAGATATTCCAACACAGATTTCTGGCTATACACCTCAAAATTTCAACTTGACATTTGACGGAGCGGTTCCAGCACATCGAGCATTATCACGGTCTTTGAATATTCCCGCAGTATTAATGTTACAGGATTTTGGAGTGAATAAGTTTTACGAAGAATTGCAGCGATTCAAATTGCGGAATATTTCAAAACCACCTGATCATTATGGTTTGTCGCTTATTTTGGGCGGTGCCGAAAGTAATTTGTGGGATTTATGCCGAAGCTACGCCGGTTTGTCCTCCACTTTGAATTACTTTAATAAAAATCAGGGGCAATATAGAACCAACGAATTTGCCGAATTAAATTATGATGATGACTATCAAATTAATTTTGGAGACGAAACGAAGCAAAAAAACATCTTGGGAGCAGGTTCTATTTGGCTTACCTATAATGCAATGGAGCAAGTCAATCGTCCTGAAGGAGATGAAGCGTGGAAATTCTATGACAGTTCGCTCAAAATCGCATGGAAAACAGGAACGAGTTTCGGAAATCGTGATGCTTGGGCAATAGGAACGAATTCTAGATATGTAGTTGGTATTTGGGTAGGAAATGCAACAGGCGAAGGAAGACCAACATTGACAGGAGTTACTAGTGCGGCACCCATTTTATTTGATGTTTTTAATTTGTTGCCCAGACAAAGATGGTTTGACACTCCATATAAGGATTTAGAGGAAGTTGAAGTGTGTAGTTTGAGCGGTCATTTATCCAAAGAAGGTTGTCCAAGTATAAAACAATGGGTTCCGAAGAAAGGGAAGAGTACTCCTATTTGTCCGTATCATAAAACGGTGCATTTGGATAAATCTCAGCAGTTTCAAGTCAACAGCAGTTGTGAAAATATAGAGAATATTGTGACCAAAAATTGGTTTGTACTGCCACCAGTGATGGCTTGGTATTACAAAAGCCAGCATATTGAGTATTTGCCATTGCCCCCATTTCGGGATGATTGTATGGGGACGCAAACCACGACAATGGATTTTATTTATCCCAAAACCAAAAGCAAAATCTATCTTACCAAAAATTTCAACAGCGAAGTACAGCCTGTGATTCTAAAAGTGGCTCATTCGCAACGCGAAAGCAAACTGTTTTGGTATGTCGATAATGTATATAAAGGAAGTACTAAAACCTTTCACGAAATGCCAATTTCGACAGCAACAGGATTTCATCATATTACCGTGGTCGATGAATTTGGAAATGAAATTAGGAGGAAAATTGAGATTGTGAAGGAGTAAACGTATTACAAAAACGAATGCCCTAGCCCAGATAGTAGTGGAAATCCTTTTCTTTTTTTCTTTAAAAAAGAAAAGATTGTAACGGATAGCTGGAAATAGCTCCTGAAAAAAAACCACAAAAAAACCGCCAATCTCACGAAAGGCGGTTTTTGATTTATTCTATAATAACATTCTTCTTTTTGTCGTAGAAATGATATTCTAGATACGTGTAAGCGTCACGCGGTATGATTTTCACCCATTTTTTATGTTCAAAAAACCATTTTGAACGTATTGATGGAAAACCTTTGGTAAGGTATGCGGCCACAAATGGATGTACATTAAGCACAACATCTGCGTTCGTTTTTAATATACTTTCTAGATCAAGAGCGATTTTGTCAATGATTTGAATTGGCGCTTCAATTTCGCCATTTTCATTGTTCGGATCTTCTTCTCTAGTTTTAATGTTGACTTCCGGTCTTACTCTTTGTCTTGTAATTTGGACTAATCCAAACTTACTCGGAGGTAAGATTTTGTGCTTGGCTTTATCATCGTCCATTTCTTCTCTAAGGAAGTCGAACAAGACTTTTCGATTTTCTGGATTACCCATATCGATAAAATCAATTACAATTATTCCGCCCATATCACGAAGACGCAATTGTCTGGCGATTTCGGCGGCGGCAATCATATTGACTTCCATTGCAGTATCTTCCTGGTTGGATGCTTTATTAGAACGGTTTCCGCTATTGACGTCTATAACGTGCAAAGCTTCAGTGTGTTCAATAATAAGATAAGCACCTTTGCTCATGGAAACTGTTTTTCCAAAGGAGGTCTTGATTTGTCTCTCTATATTGTATTTCTCAAAAATTGGAGTGTCTTTTGATTGATAAAACTTAACAATCGATGTTTTCGAAGGGGCTATTTCTTGTAAATAATCCTTCGTTTGGTTGTACAACTCTTCATCATCTATTTGGATGCCACTAAAGGTATCGTTGAAGACGTCTCTTAATATTGATGAAGCTCTATTGAGCTCTCCTAATACCTTGGACGGATGATGAGCGGTTGGTAATTTTTTACACATTGCAGTCCATCTCTCTATGAGGTTCTGCAAATCTTTTTCTAATTCTACTGTGCTTTTGCCTTCGGCTACTGTGCGAACAATAACACCAAATCCTTTTGGTTTGACGGCTTGTACCAGTCGTTTCAAACGTTCTTTTTCCTTTTTGTCTTCTATTTTTTGTGAAATAGAAACACGGTCAGAAAACGGAACCAAAACAATAAATCTTCCGGCAAGTGAAAGCTCTGCGCTAATTCTTGGTCCTTTGGTAGATATTGGTTCTTTGACGACTTGTACTAAAATAGACTGATTCGAATTGATAATATCGGTTATCGAACCATCTTTGTCTATCTCTTTTTCAAACTGAAAGTTTTTTAGGGAGAAATCTTTTATTTTACCTGCGCTTACAAGTTTTATGAATTTCAGTTGGGAAGCAAGATTAGGACCCAAATCGTGATAATGTAAAAAGGCGTCTTTTTCGTAGCCAACATTTACAAAAGCAGCATTTAGTCCAGCAACTGGTTTTCTTATTTTGGCAATAAAAATATCGCCAACTTGGAAATTGCTTGTTTCTTGTTCTTTGTGTAATTCAATTAGTTTTCCATCTTTTAATAAGGCAAAATCTACAGCTTCGGAACTTGATCTAATGATTAATTCTTTATTCACTCTGTAAATTTTTATCCTGACTTTCAGATTTCAGATTTCAGATTTCAGATTTCAGATTTTTGTAGCTACAAAAAACTTCTAACTTCTAACTTCCAACTTCTAACTTCGGTAAGGATGGATTAAACAATAATTTTAACAGGTATTGAACCCGGATGGAAGTCCAGTTAGCAGTTGGCAGTTTTCAGGCAGCAGTTAAAACCGCTATCTTTAATCTGTAATCTGCAATCTTTTTTCCAAATTTCAATGAACGTTTAAAAAGAAAAAAGTAGTTATAAACTACTTTTTCTTTTTGTGACGGTTAGCTCTCGCTCTTTTTTTGCGTTTGTGCGTTGCTACCTTATGTCTCTTTCTTTTTTTACCACTTGGCATAATCTGAAGATTTTGTGATTAATAAATATTTTTTATTTTGCTTCGTTATTCGTTTTTACTCCTTCTACAAAAACTTTTGCAGGTTTGAATGCAGGAATATTGTGTGCAGGAATTTTGATTGTGGTATTTTTTGAAATATTTCTTCCCGTTTTTTCAGCTCTTGTTTTCACAATGAAACTTCCAAAACCTCTTAAATAAACATTGTCTCCAGTTTCTAATGAGTTTTTTACTTCTGTCATAAAGGTCTCAACTGTTGCCTGAACATCTCCTTTTTCTAGACCTAATCTTTCTGAGATTTTTGCTACGATATCTGCTTTTGTCATTTTAATTCGTAATTTATAATTGTATACTAATTTTTTGAGGTTGCAAATATATGAATTAAAAAAACAATTATTCAAGCTAATTCATTAAATTTTAACAACATAAACTTTTACTTTTGCTAACTAAAATTTAACGATGAACTTTTCCAACATATTGATAAGGTGGTATTTAGAAAACAAGCGCGATTTACCGTGGCGAAAAACTGATAATCCTTATTTAATTTGGCTCTCCGAAATAATGCTTCAACAGACAAGAGTAACACAAGGAACGCCATATTTCCTGTCATTTACAAACGCTTTTCCAACTGTTTTTGATTTGGCTGCAGCCAATGAAGAACAAGTTTTGAAACTTTGGCAAGGTCTAGGTTATTATTCTCGTGCCCGAAATTTGCACAAAACGGCTCAGTTCATTGCAACAGAATTATCTGGAAATTTCCCCGATAATTATAATGACTTGCTAAAACTAAAAGGCGTTGGCGAATACACTGCTGCTGCAATTGCATCCTTTTCATACAACGAACCCGTTCCCGTAGTCGATGGAAATGTTTTTAGGGTTTTGTCTCGGTATTTTGATATAGAAACTGATATAGCTTCGGCTTCCGCCAAAAAAGAATTTGCTGCTTTGGCTTTCGAATTAATGCCAAAAGATAATCCTGCGATGTTCAACCAAGCCATTATGGAATTTGGTGCTTTGCAATGTGTACCGAAAAGTCCAAATTGTGGCATTTGTGTTTTCAACACCAGTTGCGCCGCTTTGCAAAAAAAGAAAGTAGACCAATTGCCTGTGAAATCAAAGAAGTTAAAGGTCAGAAATCGATACTTTAATTATTTAGTAGTTTCGGATGATACTAAGAATACGATAATCCAGAAACGAACAGCAAAAGGAATTTGGCACAATCTCTATGAATTTCCGCTGATTGAAACCGAGAAAATTGAAGATTTTGAATTCATTGCCCAGCAAATTCAATCTGACTTTTTCAAAGAAAACGAAATGAAAAGTTTATCAGAAATCAACCCTGAAAGTATCATTCACAAATTATCGCATCAGCATTTGCATATCAAGTTTTGGAAAGTGAATCTAAAAGGAACTATCGAAAACGGAATTACCTCCAAAGTTTTAAAAACTTTTCCATTCCCTATCGTGATTCATAATTTTATCGAAAAAGAAATGGTTTAAGTTATGCTTTTGATGTTTAAAAATAATTAAAATTAGTTTAATGATAATGAAATCAATTATTTGTGTAATTTAGATAACTAAATGTTTCCATACTTCTATTTAAACCTTTTTTAAACTTTCAAAAATGAAAAAACAGATTGTATTAGTGCTCCTTATTATTAGTTCCATTACATCTGTTTCAGCACAATATCCCGCTGTTACAATTCCAGGATCACAACTCCGAAAAATTACTTCGAAAATTGTTACTGGACAAGAATATGATTTACATATCACTTTGCCATCTGGCTACGATTCAAGCAATAAAAAATATCCAGTTGTTTATCTAATGGATTCACAATGGGATTTTCCGCTGATCAATTCGATTTATGGTGAACAATATTTTGACGGATTTATTCCTAAACTTATCATTGTAGGTGTTACTTGGGGCGGAAAAAATCCAAATCCCGATTTTTTACGTGCCAGAGATTATACTCCTACAAATGAACCTGGAACCAAACAATCTGGAGGAGCAGATCAGTTTCTCGATTTTATGAAATCGGAATTGTTTCCTTACATAGATTCTAATTTTAAAACGGATAAGGAAAATAGAACTTTGATGGGTTGTTCTCTGGGCGGACTATTTACTATGTACACCTTATTTACGCATACGGATATGTTTTCTGGTTATGTTGCAGCTACTCCAGCAATAGCTTGGGATAATACCGTTTTGAATCGATTTCAAAAAACATTTGCTCAAAAAACAATTGCAAAACCTACTCGTCTTTTTATGACGGTTGGCGATGTGGAAAGCGGAAGGGAAAATTTTGAAAAATTCAGTACTTTTATTCAGGAGCAAAAATATTCAAATCTTTATATGTCTGCAAAAGTGCTCGAAAACACAGGACATTCAGGTACAAAATCCGAGACATACAGTAGAGGTTTACAATTTATATTTGAAAGAAATAAATTGGTTTTAAGCTCAGAAGTATTAGATAAATATGTAGGTGTTTACCAATTTCCAAATGGTGACAACTTGGAAATTAAAAAAGAAAAAAATCAATTGGTTTGCTATTTATTAAATAAAAATAAAGTGCAGTTACTAGCCAATTCTGAACATCATTTTTATGCTACGTTTGAATTTTT
>DAORUG010000029.1:0-26714 GCA_035433125.1 Flavobacterium sp. | reverse complement strand
AATATTGAATCTCCTGATGAAAAAAAGATTGTGCAAAATATTTTTATACAGAACCCAGATTTATTTGTTCAATTAATTACAGATTATTTTCCCAATTATATAGATAATGCCAAAATTATAGTTAAAGAAATTTTTATCAAAAATCCAGCATTGTTTATTGACCTTTTGTCTCATTATCAACTCAGCTCTTTACCTAAATGATTATTTTATTATGGATGATAAATAAAAATATATTACAAAAAAAGATATGGACACACAAGTAATTTCAAGAGAAGAATTAAAAGAAACAATAAATCAAGCGTTATCATTGCCAACAGTTAAATCAGGTGATTTATTTATTGCAGGAGTTATAAAAGCAAAAGACTATAATGGCAAGCACCAAATGATTTTGGAAATTGTTCAATCAAAAAAACAAATAGCTAATAGTGAAGATTCCAGATTTAAAAGCACTAGCCCAAAAAGAGTTTGGGTAAAAATCACTCCAGAAGGTTTTGATTATTTATTTCACTCATTAACAGTGAGGGCTAAAAATCCATTGACAGGAGCTGAATTACAAGAAAAAACAAAAACACTTCAAGGAAAAGAAATTCTTGGTGTATTTAGCAGAATCAAAACAATCAACGTCGAAGGACAAGAAGAGATTCCAACAATCTCCGTGAAACAATATTCACTAGAAGCAGGTCTTCCAAAAAGAATCAGTGATATTTTGAACATTGAAGAAGATGAAAGAACAGAAACGCAAATAGCTGATTTAAAATCAATGGCAATGGTTTCAACAGATGAGCAAGAGGATCTAGTTGACGAATGCAGAAACCAAGTCTATGAAATTAACACTTTTACATACGGAGACGATGAAGATATTTATTTAAAAAAAATGCCCATTAGCGAATATTATAACTATGTTTTTGATATGAAAAACACTTTAAGTGATAAAAAACAATCTTCTATCTGCAAATCTTTAAGTAAAAACGAATCATTTGTATGGACATCAGAATTAATTGAAAAATATGATGACAAATGGGATTGGAGTTATTTAAGCACAAATAATTCCATCCCTTGGACACTAAAATTAATTAATAAATACGCCGATAAATTATCCTGTTCTGAATCTATTTGGAATACTTTGAAACCATATATTGATGATGAATTGATAGAAGAAGTTTTCAAGAAAATTGAAAATTAAACCAAAAAAATAATGGAGTTTTAAAACCCCATTATTTTTTACTTAACAGTTTATCAGATAGTAATAATGTAATACCCTAATCGAATCAAATGACTTAATCTAATGCTAATAATATCTACTTCAAGATTCATATTTGAAGACTCGAAGAATATCAATATCTCGCCGTAGATTTCCTTGTAAGAAGATGTAATAATCTTAAAAAATTCATTTGTTTTAGGGTTGTAAATTTCATTTCCAAATCTAAATTCGCTGTTTTCATTAATGTTTTTCATAATATATGTTTTTTATTTGAACAAATTTAGTTGTGGACTTTTTATTTACAATCTCCTGTATAACTAAAACACGAAAAACTCCTCGAAGTATTCCATAAAAGCTGTGGCGAAGTATCCCGACCTTCCTGACCAAAACTATAAGCAACTACAACTTTAGCAACTTATTTTTCAACAAGTATTTGTTGTCTATTGAAATAGCGAAGAAGTCGAGAGAAATCGAAAAACAGAGTTGTACATTTTTTTAATTAAACAGTTAATATCGTATTTTTACATTGAATTATAGTAATAAACATTATGAAATACAATAGATACATCGAGGACTCAGCCTTAGTATCCGAAATTGGGCTTGGTGCTTGGCAGTTGGGTAATAATTCGGGATGGCAAAGTATGTCCGAAAATAATGCCGTGGAGCTGGCACAGAAAGCATTGGAATTAGGAATCAATTTTTTTGACATAGCACCAAATTATGGCCGTGGTACTAGCGAAGAGAGACTAGGTAAAGCACTAAAAGGTGTCGATAGAAGTACAATAGTGCTCAATACAAAATTTGGTCATAGTGATGCTGGCAAAACGAATTATAATTCAAATTACATTCGAGAATCTTTGGAAGGCAGCCTCAAAAGATTAGGCGTTGATTATGTTGATTCGCTCATTATGCATAATCCACCAGTTGAATATCTGGATGGAAATAAAAATGACCATTATGAACTATTTGAACGTTTAATCGAGGAAGGTAAAATCAAAGGGTATGGTGCCTCTTTAGACACCTACGAAGATATGAAGTTGCTGATGGAAACAACCAATGCCAAAGTGATTGAAGCTTTTTTCAATATTCTGCATCAGGATACTGCACGAGCTTTTGACTTGGCTATGGCAAAAAAAGTGGCTATAATTGCAAAAATTCCTCTCGATTCCGGTTGGTTATCAGGGAAATATACTGCTGAAAGCACCTTTGATGGCATCAGAAAGCGTTGGTCCAAAGAAGACATTCAAATCAGGGCACAACTGGTAAATAGAGTAAAGACAATGGTAGAGGCACAAGAAAATCTAGCGCACAAAGCCATTTCGTTTTGTTTGTCATACGAAGCTGTGGCTACTGTAATTCCTGGGAATGTAAATAGTGCTCAATTAGTAAATAATGTAGAAAGTATAAATCATCCCATTTCAAAGGAAATAGTTAAAAATTTGGAAGATTTTTATGCGAATGAAGTTAAGCCACTGAATCTCCCTTGGTAAACAAAATAGTAGGAATTTGAAAAGGAAACGTTTCTAAACAGGTACTATCTAAGCCCAAAATTAGTATTCAAATTCCTAATTTTAAATTAATACCACAAAGATGTACAAAATCTCCCGACATCGTACCGACAAGTTTATACCGCTACTTTAGCAACTTACTTTTCGACTAGTATTGTTGCCTATCGCAATAGCTACGAAGTCGGGAGAATTCGTTGAGCATCCTCAGAAACTATCCAATTGCAAAAACACTTTATTCGCTTAACTTTGTATCTTTGAAACATTCAAAAACTACACCTATGAACATTCTAGCTTTAATACAAAAAAGATATACCGCCAAGAAATACAACGCTGACAAAGCCATCCCACAAGAAAAAATCGAGGAATTGAAAGAAATTTTGCGCCTCACTCCTTCTTCTATAAACGTTCAACCTTGGAAGTTTACCTTTGTGCAAAATCCAGAAATCAAGGCACAATTAGCTTCGGTTTCGATGCACAACGCAGAAAAAATCAATCAAGCGCAACTATTAATCATTTTTAGTGTAGCAGATGATTTGGATGCTTTCCAAAAAGTAGTAGAAAATGAATTTTCGCAAGCCAGAATAGATTGGTACAACAAAATCAAGTCTAGTATGCCAGAAGCCGATTTGAAAATATGGTTTGCCAAACAAGTCTATATCGCCTTGGGAGTAGGTTTGACAGCAAGCATTGCAATGGGGCTCGATTCGACAGCAATGGAAGGCATAGAAACAGATAAATACAAAGCCATTCTCAAGATGACTGCCTACAAACCTCTTTTTGCAATGGCCGTAGGTTATGGTTCAGAAGAAGACTCTAATCGAATTGAAGTAACCCCAAAATCCAGAAGATTGCTGGAAAATGTAGTCGAAACTATTTAAACCCAAATTATGACCCAAAAAATCAAAACCCTTCAAATTATACATCTTGCCATTTGTGCCGGAATAATCGTTGTTTATTTGATAACTGGAAAGCTTTCGATGGAAAGCTTGCCTATTAAAAGTGTTGACTCATCAGAAATTATATATGTTGCTATTCCTATTTTAGCTTTCGTTTTGAGTAATTTCCTCTTCAAATCGCAATTAAAACAAGCCAATCCCAAATTAAAACTAGAAGATAATTTGCCTGTTTACCAAACTGCTTCCATCATTCGTTGGGCAATTTTGGAAGGTGCTGCATTTTTAATTCTGTTTTTATGCCCAAAATTTCTGCTATTTGGAATTCTCGTAATTGGGTATCTTGTTTTTTTGAGACCAACGGAAGAAAGAATGAATAGTGACCTTCAAAATAATGTGTTGTAAAAATCTTCCGAATCTACCTCCCTATTTTCTCCACTTCATTTACCCACTGAAATAACTTCATAAAAAAGCACCAATCTCTCGATTGATGCTTTTTTAATTTTCATGGCGACCAAAATAAAACTAGTTTATTCCATAAAATTCACGAAAGTCTTTTTAAAAAACCCCTATTCTTTAACGATTTTTAAGTTTTGGATTCCAAAACAGTTATTTATTTTTAAAAAGTAAATTCCTGATTTAAAAGCACTCATATCAATTTTATGTGAGGATGACACAACCTTTTCTATCAACTTACGGCCTAAAACATCGGTCAAAGTGATTTGGTTTTTATCGTCTAACAATTGCAATTGCAAGAAATCTTCAACTGGATTTGGGTAGCAAAACTGATTTAATTCAGATACAGTTTCTACTCCTAATGAGCAGCTGCTTCCAACTACATAAGAAATATATTTAGTTACAGAATATCCTCCAGAAAATGCAAATTTACAACCGTAATTGATAGTGGAACCTATCGTTTGTCCTGTAATTGTTTTAGTAAAAATATTACCTGAAACTGGCGTCATTTGCGTTTCAGAGAAAGGACTTTGTTTCCATAAATAGGCCACTACACCTACTCTGTCTGTATCCAACAATTCAAAATTGATTTTGACATCAGTTCCAATGGTTTCAAAAGTATGCTTGTACCCTAAAGAGAAAGCGGCACCTTCTGATGCTTGTGTATCTGTACCAGTACAAAGTAAGATGGTTTTTGTGGTAGCGTTGAGCACGATTGGATTATTGAGTGCCGGATTTCCTGACGCATCAGCTGCCGTTACGGTAAAACTATAATTGGTGTTTTGAGCCAAATTATTGATAATTAACGATTTTTGAACACCCGAAGTCCCAAATGTATTGGTCGAGTTTGCACCATAAGTAACATTATAGGATAAATTACCTGAGTTGTCTGTAGCATTCAATAATAGTTCTACAGAGGAACCTGTTGTTGTACCCACGCTAGCTGTGAAATTCGTTGGAGCTTGTGTATCTAGTGTTACATTTTGATATACTCTAACATAATCAACATCCATAGAAGTTTGAGTGAAATTTGCATCTATAGGTCCTGCAACCCCACCCATTGCAATATTCAATAGTAGATATTGTTCTTTATCAAATGGCCAATTGTTGGCATCTTTTACTGCTGGACTGTAAGTGTAATAAACAACACCATCAAGCAGAAATGAAATTTCGTTTGGAGACCAATTCATAGAATAGATGTGGTAATTCTCATCGATATTATTTCCAACTACAACACCTCCAATATTAAAAGTATTCCCGAAAGAGGAAGGAGTGTGCAACGCACTTTGAATATAATTATTGGGTTGAGATCGAGTAATTCCGTGCTCTAATATATCAATTTCGCCACAAGCAGGCCAAGGTGTATCGCCATATTGAGCGTCGAAATAACCTCCATCTTCATTTACATTTTTCCCAAGCATCCATAAAGCAGGCCAAGTTCCTGCATTTTTCGGAATTCTTGCTCTAATATCTACTCGGCCGTATTTGAAAGCATATTTAGAATTTAATCGTGCCGATGTATATTGCTTTGTTACAACTTGGTAGGTGTAGCTTTCTTTTTTTGCAACAATACTCAAAAGACCTGAATTCACATAAGAATTAGTAATTTGATTGGTATAATGTTGAACTTCATTATTAAACCAATTTCCACCAGCAGGCAATTGTGTCTGATGAAACCAATTATTAGCATCAACAGCACCATTAGTGGAAAACTCATCGGACCAAACCAGATCATTATAAACTACATCAACCTGCGCAACGCTAAATTGGCTAATTAGGAAAAAGGAAAACAGTATTTGAAGTAATTTTTTATTATTCATATTTTGATTTTAAAAGTTAAAGTAAATTTTTGTTTTTTAATTTTTCATTCTTATCCCAAATTCCCCAATAAGCCCCTACTTCTCCCTCTGCTCCCACTTTCCAGGACTCATCAAAGGATGAAAAATAAAACATTTCTACTTCCTTTTGTTTAGACCATTTTTGGGTTTCTATGAAATATTTCATTGCATTCTCGTTCGATGCAAATGCTGCACCGTGAGAACCTCCTTCACTTGGCCAACCCGTCTCGGTAATAATTACTCTTTTGTCGCCCCCATAACTTTTAGCTGTTTCAAACATATTTTGCATATGATGCAAAGAATAATCTATGGAACAACCATCCCAATACGGATAACAATTTGCTAAAATTACATCGCAAACATCTGTAATTCTGGATCGAAATGAAAACTCATAATAATTATCTACATAACCTACAGGTATAGAACTAGGTATTGCTTTTTTCACTCTTTTGATAAAGTCTAATAATTCGACTTCGGTCATATCCTTTCGAAACATAACCTCATTACCAACAGCCGCAATATCTACAAAACCCTCGTTTGACAATTTTATAAGGCCCTCAATTTCCCTTTCGTTGACTTCAGAATTATCTCCTAACCAAGCACCGACTAATGTTTTAATACCAAATTCGTGAGCAATTACAGGAATATGTTCGTTTCCTTCGGTACACGAAAAAGACCTAACCCATTTTGTGTAAGGAGCAATTATTTTCATTCTTCTACGAACTTGATCCTCAGTAATGATATCACCGGGTTTTTGTCCCTCTTCGTATGCGCTGAAGGAAATCCCATGCATACCATTTTCAAGAGTTGTGCTCCATAATTGGACTAAATCTTGAGGTGAAATTTCAGAAATTTGTACTTCATGAACATCTTTTTGGAGTGCAATTATTTTTTTATACTCTTCAATCGAAAAATAACGCTCTTCTTTATATGACATGATTATTTCTTATTTATCTCCAAATTTTACATTTTCATTTTTATCCCAAACTCCCCAATAGGCACCAACTTCGCCTTCTGGACCAACTTTCCATGATTCATCAAACGAAGAAAAGTAAAACATTTCTATGTCGTTTTGTTTGGACCAATTTTGAGAATCTATAAAATATTTTATAGCGTTCTCATTGGATGCATAAGCTCCTTTAAGAGAACCTCCTTGACTAGGCCAACCTGTTTCGGTAATAATAATTCGCTTGTTTTGACCAGCATATTTTGCCGATTCAAACATACTAATCATATGATTAAACGAATGTTCAATAGGACAACCCTCCCAATAAGGGTAACAATTCGTTAAGATAACATCACAAACTTCTGTAATTCTAGGTCGGTGTGAAAATTCATAATAGGCATCTACATATCCTATTGGAATAGTACTAGGAATTGCTTTTCTGACTCTGTCAATGAATTCTAAAAGTTCATCTTCGGTTAAATCTTTGCGATACATCACTTCATTTCCGACGGCTGCTATATCTACATAGCCTTCGTTTGCGAGTTGTATTAGACCTTCGATTTCTTTTTCGTTGACTTCAGGATCATCGCCTAACCAAGCCCCAACTAATGTTTTAATTCCAAATTCATGAGCTATTTTAGGGATGAACTCATTTCCCTCAGTACATGAAAACGAGCGAACCCATTTTGTATAAGGAGCAATAATTTTCATCCTACGTCGCACTTGATCTTCAGAAATAATATCGCCTGGTTTTTGTCCGTCTTCGTATAAACTGAAACAAACGCCGTGCATTCCGTTTTCTAAAGTTTCTCTCCATAATTTGGTTAAATCATCAGAAGAAATTGCAGAAATTTGAATTTCTTGATAATCATTTTGACCTTCTTTTCTTTTTTTATTATCTTCTAATGAAAAATAATGACCTTCTCTAAATGACATACTCTTAATTATTAAATTTTAGATTTTCACTTTTGTCCCAAATGCCCCATCCGGCACCCACTTCTCCTTCTTGTTTTATTTTCCAAGATTCATCAAATGACGAAAAATAGAATAATTCGATTTCATGATTTTTAGCCCAATCTTGTACCGCAATAAAGTATTTCATTGCATTCAATCGAGAGGGAACTGCTGCTTCAATATTTTCTCCTTTACTAGGCCATCCTGTTTCGGTAATGATTACTTTTTTTCCATTAGCAGAAAGTCTTGTCAATTCCATCATTCTATTCAAATAGTTCAGCGCATAATCATTATCGGCTCCTTCCCAGAAAGGATAACAGTTAGCCAAAATAACATCACAAGCTCCAACCAAAGCAGGTCTATCCAAAAACTGATAATACGCATCTACATATCCTACGGGAATTGAATCTGGCAATGCCGCTCTAACTCTTTGGATGTATCCAATTAATTCTTGCTCGGCAATTTCTTCACGATGCAACACTTCATTCCCTACAGCTGCTATATCGACTAAACCAGCTTCAGCCAATTTTATTAGTGATTGAATTTCCTTTTCATTTCTTTCTTTATCATCGCTAATCCAAGCGCCAACTACGGTTTTTAAACCTTTTTTATGTGCTATTTCGGGTATTAATTCATTTCCTTCTGTACAGGAAAAAGATCGAATCCATTTGGCATGAGGTGCAATGATATCGAGTCTTCTTCGAATTTGATTTTCGGATAAAATGTCTCCGGTATCCTGTCCTTCGACATAAGGGCTAAAACATAAACCGTGTAAACCATTATTTAATATTTGTGAAAACTGTGTAGTAATTTCAGCTTCCGTATGGGACCTTAAATCTAAACCCATTAAGGCATTTATAGAAAATCCATTTTTTTCTAAAGAAAGTAATTTACCTGATAAATAGGATGAAGATTGTTTTTTACCTTGGCGTTTTCTTTTGTCAATAAGATCTCTCACTTCTAATGCTTTGGCTTCATCAATATCATAATCTTTCATTGCCCAAATAGCGGTTAATGTGCCAACTATAGGGATTCCGACAAAGAAAATTCTTAACCAAAACATAGTTTCATCTGTTTGTGTACTTGCATTGGATTGAAAAGCAACCAAAGAAAGAATTAAACCACTTAATAATCCTGCCACAGCTGTTCCAAATTTTACCATCCACCAGTAAATAGCACCTAAGCTCCCCTCACGTCTTTTGCCAGTATTTAATTCATCTATATCAATCACATCTGATGTCATTGACATCATTAAGGTAAACAAACTACCTATACCAAATGAAAAGAATGGTAGCGCAAAAAGAAACAAATAAGGTTTACCTGGAACAAAAAGTAAAAAAAGTAAAATGTAACCCACTATTGAAATTCCTTGAGAAACCAAAAATGCTTTCTTTTTACCCATAATTTTGGACATTCTTGCAACGACAGGAATTACCACAACAGTGGTGATAACTGCCCCAATACATCCAAATAAAGTTGGCCATAATCCAAAGCCTTCTTCATTACCTTTGAACAAGTAATATTTGATAATGAAGTAGGAAAAGCCAGCTGTTGTTTGAAAAGCATTAAAAATTAAGAAAGTTGCAATACAAATTTTTCTGAAAGGCTTGATTTCTATTGAAGCTTTTAATCCTTCTTTAATTTCTCCAAAACTACCTAGGATTCCTTTAAAATCAATAGGGCTATAGTTTTCGTTTAATGAGGATTTACTTGGAATGAAAAATGCCGGAATAGCTGCTAAAATTGAGCAGCCAATAGCAACATACACTGACAAGGTTCTAACAGCTACATCACTAGAAGAAAACAATGATTTATCAGCCATTAATACCCAAAACCAAGGTGCAACAACCCAAGCCAACTGACCAATGAGCTGAGAGGTCGCCATAATATTGGTTCGCTCATGAAAATCGTCACTCATTTCATACCCCATTGCAACGTAAGGAATGCTAAATATGGTAAGACCTGAATAAAAAATCAAAGAAATAACTAAAAAGTAAATAAAATTGTAAGTAACACCATTTTCAGCATACAGCTGCCACATTAATGCAAATGAAATTCCTAAAATAATAGCGCCTGCTAATACATATTGTCTTCGTCTGCCCCATTTTGATTTCGTATTATCACTTATATATCCCATTATAAGATCAAATAAAGCGTCGTAAAACTTTGGAATAAAATAGGTTAATCCAAGCAACAACCCACTAAATCCTAGTTTTTCAACTAATACGACTGTGAAGATTCCGATCATTGCAGGGAACATTTGGTTGGCTAACATTCCTAATCCAAATGCGATTTTTTGACCCATTGGAACTACTCCCTTTGAGTTCGAATTATTATTTGACATAGTATTTTGGTGGTTTAATTAAAATAAATATTTTCAAGGTTTAATTAGTATGGTTTGTAATGCTTTTGCAGGGATAGAAATAGTTGCCTTTTTGGCATTTTGATTGATTTCTATAGCGAATTCTTGTTCAGTAGGATTGAAAATTACTACTGCAATAGTTCCATCCGGATTTTTTACTGCAGTTGCCATCAAATCTTTATTGTTGATTTGGCAACCAATTTTAACGGCTCCAGGACGCATAAATTTGCTAAAATGTGCCATTGTATAATACAAAGGTGTAAAATAAACCTCATCTTTTTCTGGATCGACAATTACTGGCGCTACACACCAATTTTTGAACCAATTAGGTCCTCCTTGTTTGTCCAAAACCATATTCCAATCGACCCAACCATCGACCCAATTGTTTAAACAACCAATGATATCAGTTGCATAACGATTTACTGGAGCGTATTTTGGATGTAAATATTTGTCTTTTTCAGGTGCCCAATCCCAACCCCAGTCGGTGGCTTCTTTTTTCCAATACCAAGCATCGTCATTCCAGTGTGGAATTTCTGAATCCACGCAAGCTTCGGTTTGAATTAAATATTTATTGGGTGCTTTTTGATGCCCATATTGCAAGGCGTCCGGCAAATAATCATAAGTGCTTTCATACCAATGTATGGCGGTTCCTGCAAAATATTTAGAAGATTTTTCGTCTTTGAACATTTCGTCAACCCATTCTTTTAATCCACCTCTATTTTGGTCGTAACCTAATATTTTAACAGCTCCCCAACCGTCTTTTTCTAATTTTGGTCCTAGGTGATTCTGCACAAAATCGGTCATTTCTTTAGGCGAAAACAGCGTACTCTCCCAGTTGTTTCCGTTGCCGTGAGGCTCATTGATTACGGTAACTCCCCAAATGTCGATTCCTTCTTTTTTGTAAGCTTCTAAATATTTTGAAAAATATAAAGCAAACGAATCATTATATTCAGGCAATAATTTTCCGCCAACATATTTTTTGTTGTCTTTCATCCAAGGTGGTGATGTCCAAGGCGATGCGATGATTTTAAAACCTTCTTTCGAAATGGCTTTGGCTCCTAAAATCATTGGAATTAAATCTGATTTATCATCTTCAATAGTGAAATTTTCCAATGAGGTATCATTTTCGACTTTGGCATACGTATAATTACTAAGCGAAAAATCACAGGAAGCAATATGTGTTCTGGTTAATGAATATTTGGCTCCGTTTTCACCAAAATATGCTTCCAAGATTTTATTGCGATTTGCTACACTTAATTTATTGAGCAAATAAGCACTTGATTCAGTAAATGAACCTCCAAAACCAGTAATAGTCTGAAATTTTTCCTCTGGATTTAAGGATACTATAACTGGAGTTTTACTCTCGGAAAACTCAGTAATTTTTTTTAATGAATTCCCATTGGCAGAAGTTTCATAAACTTCAGTCTTTAATTCTTTTGTTACTTTACAACTATTCATTAAAAATGTGATACTAAAAATTAGTACTAAAACTTTGAAACGATTTAAAAGGAATTGATTTGTTTTCATCATTAAATTAATTAATATTTAATCTCGATGGTGTTTTTACATCCTGCCACAATGCTTTTTCATCACCGTTATAGGTTTTTGTAATGGGTTTTCCATCACGAGTCAAATTTTTAAAAATGCCTTTATCTACCAATTCCCAAAGCGCATATTTGACTTGTCCTTGCAAATTGATTAATCCAAAATGATTTTCTGAACCTCGAGGATTTCCACTGTCTTTCCATTGTTCGTCAAAAGCTTCAAAGTAAAAAAGAGATATTTTTTCTTTATCCGACCATTTTCTCATTAGTTCATAAAACACTGCCGATTTGTATTCGTCTGTCGCTTTTGAGCCTAAATTGCCATAGAGCTCGCTCGATAAAGAAGACCAGCCCGTTTCGCCTATAGCTATTGGTTTATCTACTCCCAAGGATCTCATATAATTAGAAACACTTAGATATTGATTGATAGCATAATCTCTTGCACGAAGCATTGCAGCATCAATTTTTTGCTTTTCCGATAAATGATTTTCAGTATCTAAAACTCCCCAAAATACAGGATGATAATGTGTGTCATGCATTGGATACGTATGCATCGATATATAATCGACTGCTTTGATGAGTTGATTTAGGTCTTCTACATGATATTCCTTATCACCGCCGCCCCAAGAAGCAAAATTATCTGAAGTGGTTACCCAAATATCCTTTGATAATTTGTTTTCCTTTTTTAAATTTTGCAAATGGTTTACCCATTTTAAAATGATTGCAGGTTCAACATAATAACTGGCTGCCCATTTGACCATGGCTTCATTTCCAACTGCAATAATCTTGATAATATCCGGATATTCATTGGATAAACGCACTGCTTCTGCAATTTCGATAGCATTTCGATCACTTTCGACATTGTGAATTGGAGGAAGTGCAGTCCAGGCATTTTTGCAATCAATCCAAGCACCTAACATTACATACATTTCAAAATTAGAATCTTCTTTCTTTAATTGTCTAATGGCGACTAACAAATTTGAAACTTCTTTATTATGTACATTATAGGTTCTCAGCACTTTAATATTCATTGCCGAAAGTATTTTAAGGTCTTCTTTCAGTTGAGCAATAGTTGGTTCAATGTCTCGTGTTTTCTCTCTAAATCCACCATAACAAATGGCTTGATATTTTGGATTTCCTATAATATTCTTGGCGGTTATTGCTGCTGATTGTTTTGAATTCATATGTTGGCTACTACACGAAAATAATAGTGTAATTGTTATAAGGAGTGATACTAATTTTGATAAAATATTCATTTACTTAAATATTAATAGTTACTTTTAGTTGACTAATTTCTCCTGTACGATGAAATATTTTCTGACTCATCTCCAAACTCAATGTCAATGAGGAAATAGTTTCTATTTGATTATTTTTAAAGAGCACTTCTATTTGGTTTTTCTCTCCAATTTTATAGACTATTGGCACTTGACATACCGTAAATGCTAAACTTCCTTTTTCTAATTGTAAAGAATACGCTTTGTTTTCTAAATCATTAAAACTCACCGTTTCCTCTTGTTGCAAAAATTGGTTTTTATTTAATAACGCTGGATCAAACGTTAACTTACCTTCGGAAACATTAACTCCTAATTCTCCTTTTCTGGTCAGAATATCTTCTTTCACTTGCCCTGTCATTCCCGGTTGTTGCGCACCGCGATGCGAAGGTGTATGCGAGTAAGGATCGGTTGGGAATGCGCCATACACTTCTGGTGATTTATGAACGCCTATGCCTTCTCCAATTTCTTCATAGTGCAAAGCCAATGCTTTTATCACATCTGCATCTTCATTATCTTGATAGGCTTTTTCGATTACTTCCAGCACCGCCAAATGTAATTTTGACACCATATGCCAATAGATGGAACCCAATCCTTCATAGCCATAGAAAGTTCCCGATCTGCCGGTAAAAGCTTTATGATTGAAAACCTCTTCAAAAATCTGCAGAATCAATTCAGATTCTTTTTCGACCAAAAGTTTATATTCTTCTTGCTTTTTGAGTTGTGTCAAAGAAACTTTTAAATCATTCGCATTATGGAAATTTCCATTGAAATGATAATTGCCTTTGCAATCCATATTGACAACTGAATAGTTAGCATTAGCCATTAATTTTGTCAATAACGTTGATTTTTCGATACTCGATTTAGGAACATTATTTTTTTCTAAGAATTTAGGCAAGTCTTTGTTTGGATACAAAATATAACTGTTTTGATCGGGACGATACAAACTGCTATGTCGCAAAGCATCTAAGATTTGTAATGATTCATTTGCTTTTAAATATCCTGAACTGAGCACTGCTACTTGACCTTCGAGCATTTCGCTAAGGTTAGAAATAACAACACCATCTTTGGTAATAGACATCAAATTATAGGCTTGATACAATTTATCAGGTCTTTGATTGGCACGAATGGAATGTTCAATAAATTCTAAAGATACTTTTGTAAAAGTTTTTAAACCTGACATTGAATGGGTTCTTTTCTTGCCCCAAAATCCACTGTTATATACTTGAAAACGATAATCAGAAGCTGCTTTTCCTAAACGGTCCAATATGTTTCTTCGGGTTTGATTATCAATTTTTCCGGAAAGTAGATGTTGATTTTCTACTAAACAATCTCTAACTTCATGATAAAATTCTACCATTTCATTAGAAATTTTGATGGTTTCTAATTCAGAAGACTCTAAAATATTTTGGAACGTTTTCAAAAATCTATGCAAATAATACAGCGTAACCATTGAAACTCCATTTCCTACTAAAGCATTATTGGCATCATTCCATTCGGGACGTTGCGTATTCATCCAAATTCCGCCCTCAGGGATGAAATTTGACATTTTAGCTAAAACGGTCGCTAGAATTTTTTCAATAAAATTGACATGATAAATTTCATCTTCATTACTTCGGATTAAAGCTCCATCAGCACCAATTTTATTGCGCTCTGCAATGATTTTTTTCTCCCAACTGTGACTGTATTCAATGGTGTCTTTTGGGTTTTTCAGAATATCTTGATATGATTTTATGGTGTAAGGAACTGCAGCATAAACAAAACATTCTTTTTCAAAATAAGAATTCAATTTTCCGGGATGGTACTTTTCTATGAACTCTAAAAATTTCAACAAATAAATGATTTGATGATCTCCCCAATAGCCAATATATGACCAAGGATTATAAGGTTCTATGGCTTCCCAATCGAATCCGCTTTTTGTAACTCGATATGGATTGTAGCCATCGAATGTAGAGGCGTTAAGGAATTTAAAAATCATCCCTTCGATAAAATCAGGATAGGCATAAGCCAAAGCTTCCCAATTTTGAAAAATATCTCTCCAATTTCCTTCGTAATCCAGAATTTTTGAACCGTCAACTTCGCTTCGTGTATTAATCGAGAATTTATTCCAAGGACGACTTGGATCTCCGTGTCGGCGACTAAATTTTAATGGTAAATATTCTGTGCAAAGTCTTACTAAATCTTGATTGTCGAAGTCTTTGATTCCATCGAGCAATTCAACATACGAAAACTCCTCTTTTAAATTTAAGAAAAAGTCTTGATTTTTTTCAAAGATTTCACTGTTTGCTTTGGCAAAATACTGAGTAAAATCTTTTTTTCCTATTTGATAATTATCATCAAAAATACCACCACGCATAATGTTGAAAAGTGTATTGGCAAAATGACGAGTGTCAATAAATTTATCGGCTGTAAATTGCAACCCATCGGCAGAAGCTGTAAGCGCAATAAGATTTTGTTTTCCTAATTCGATGTCATTATCAAGCTGTCTTTCTAGCGTTTTATCGTGAATAATAGACTCACTTAGCTGAATTACTTGTGATTGATTTTGATTGACATTGGCAATAATATTCCATTTTTCGGTTGAATTTTGAGGTAAATACAATTCGTTAGAAATGAAATAAGCTCCTTTTTCGCCTTTTATATCGGTTTCATCAGTCAGTTTTTGGAGTTTTCTAAATGCAGGAAGTTGTTTAGACGACAATAAATAAGTTGGGTTGTTCATACCCAGTGACCAAACTATATTGGATTTTAGAGCCTCACTTGGTTCTGCTTTATCGACAATTATTGCACTTAGAGCAAAAATACCTATACCACTTTCGGAGTGCAATTCGTTTCTTTTGTAGGCATCAACAAGGTTACTTGTGCTGGATTGCAAATCACTATTTACACCGTGTGGCATAATGTTTTGAATACCGTCTAAAACCGTGATGTTGTAATCTATAACGGAATGGTTTGTGATTTCCGATTTTTTTACAAAACCAAAAAGATTGCTGGAATTCCATTGGTATCTGAAAGTCAGTTGCAAATCATTATTAATTTCTTCGAAAATGACTTTATTCCCGTAAAAGTTTTTATAAATATTTCTGGTTAGATTGTAGTTTTGATTGAACCGTTCCGAAAAAGGTTCCCAAACCAATACTTTCTCATCAAAACGAATTTGAAAAATAGATTTACTACCTGTAATGTCTGCAAATTCGGTTATTTTATCGTCTGTATAATAAGGAAAAATAGCAAATTCAGCGTTTTTTCTACCCGCAGTTAACCCACCATTGCTGGAAATAAACATCCAATGATCGGAATCACTTACGATACTCATAAAAAAAGGACGCATCTTATCGCAATTCGATATTTTATAGAATTGCTCGTCTTCGAATGTGATTATATCAATTGCTACAGTGTTGTTTGTGCTATCGATTTGGTGTTCTTTAAATGAAGTTGAACTTTCTCTCATCGGTATTGGATTTTAAAATTGTGGTAATTTGTTTGGTTTTATTACTTTTAATTAAAACAATTATTTACAATAGACATATGCTATCTATTGTAAATATTGTTTTTGAGAATCTAACAGTTTTATCGATAATTTTTTGAATCTACATTTGTAATTTTACTCGTAAACTCGAACATAGTCAACCAACATTGTTTGAGGAAAAACTGTTTCACTGTTTGGAGAACCTGGTAAATTACCTCCAACAGCAATGTTTAGTATAATATAAAAAGGTTGATTAAAAACCCATTCTCCTTCAACATCTTTTGGAGTAATTTGATTGTATAATACATCATCAACATAATAGTTAATATAATTTTCTCCCCACTCTATTCCAAAAATGTGAAAATCGTTATCAAATCGATCATTAGGTAAGGTGTACGATTTAGAAATCGCTTCTCCACCTGAGTAACCTGGACCATGTACAGTACCAAATACTTGAGTGGGTTTACTACCGATATATTCCATAATGTCAATTTCGCCAGATTGTGGCCATAAGACAGTGTCAGAATTTGCACCTAACATCCAAAATGCTGGCCATATTCCTTTTCCCCAAGGTAACTTTATTCTAGCTTCAATTCGACCATATTTTTGTTCAAACTTCCCTTTGGTTAAAATTCTGGCAGAGGTATAAGAAGAACCTAAATACAATTCTTTACGGGCAGTAATCTTAAGGCTTCCGTTTTCAATAGTAATGTTTTCGGGTCTATCGGTATAATATTGTAATTCATTATTTCCCCAACCATTTGCTCCTGTACCAATGTTATAACTCCACATACTAGGATTAGGCGCACCATTTGTATCAAACTCCTCTTGCATTACCAATTGAGTTTTAGTAATAACAGTTTGTTTCTCGTCAATGGAACAACCTATAACTAATAGAGAGGTAGTAGCAAAAAGAATACTGTTTTTAATTAATTGAATTTTTTTATTCATTTTGAATTTTTTAAAAAGTTATAAATAAAACTTATTATTTGTAATAATAGATATTGTCAACATAGAGAACAGAACCATCCCCACCTTCTAAAATAAGCTGGGCTAAATGTGCTCTGCTTAATAAACCTGGCATACTTGAAAAAGGAATATCTATACCTATCCATTTATTTGTAACCAAGGTTGGAGCGGTAAAAGTTGTAGAGTGTCTTGTATCATCTCCACCATTAAATACTCCATCTGCTCCAAAATCTACAACTATGACTCTAAGTTGTCTTCCAGGGGCAATCGGTCCAGGGAAAAATACATCTAAGTGTACATGAGTCATTGCAGTTGCGTTAATTGTTGGACTACTATATTCTATACCCACAAAATTAAAAATGGTATAATTTAAAACGTCATCACCATTAACAGTGAAATCATTAGAAACGGTAGTTTGCCAAGGTTGCCAATACCCATTATAATAATTTACAGGAACATTTGTATAAGCATTCGAAAAAAGAGAAATTACATTTGCAGCAGTTTTCGTAGGTGTTGGTGCGTGAACAAAAGTCCCCACGCAATTAATAGTCAAGCTACCTGTTGCCACAGTATCTCCAAATTTTGCTGTAATGACAGCAGTCCCGGCACTCAAGGAGGTTACTACACCAGTTGCATCAACACTTGCTACACTTGGATTTGATGAAACAAATGTTAAATATGCTGAACTTAGAGATACGGCTTGATTGATTCCTGATGGTAAATTAAATGTAGCAGCAAAATTATCAATTGTAGATTTCACACCTACAAAGGTTGTTTGTGATATGTTATTACCATTCATTATAGATGCTTGCCCATGCGCAATTGTTCCTAATTTTTCAAATTTAAGTTCGTCAATCCAAAACGTGTAACCCTTACCGTTTGTATCATTAGTATTTGCAGCATATCTAAACATTCCCTTTTCTAAAACTAATTTTGAAGCGTCTGGAATAGGAATAATAAATTTTGTCCACGTTGTTCCGAGAGTTATATTTCTCACAGTTGTAATATATTTATTTGGGAAAAAATCTTCACCAAAACCCAATTCAGCGACTGTAACACCTTGTGAAGCTTTTGCCCAAAAAGTAAGAGCATCATACTGAGTTAAATCACGACCCGCTCCATCAATTTTAAAAATTCCTCCAGCATAATTCCCTTCTGGATCATTTGAATTAGGCACATCAAAACGCATAGAAGCTGTGCCTTTGTAGCTTACTTTTTGATCCACTGACCAAGCATTAAGTTTTGATCCAATGGGATTATCAGGACCTGCTCCGTAAGGAAAATAAAAATTAGTTCCCATTCCTATAGGAGTATCAATAAAAATTTCTGCTGTACTTGATGCTTTCGCAGTTTGCAAATCAGCATCGTCATTCTGACATCCAAAAACAAGTAGTAAACTCATCAGGACAAAAGCCGTTTTATTTGATTTCAAAATTGAATATGTTTTCATTTTTTTAATATTTATTAGGTTAATTACCAATATTAATTGTTAGGTAGGTTCGAATTTCCCATTCTTGACCATCAGGGAATCCAACCGGGCTTAAAGCTGGCACAGGAGGAAAAGTATTTTCTGGTACAAAAGTTGGTGAATATCTATTAGAATATTGATCTAATGAACGCCAAGTACCACGAATACCTAAGCTTGTATTAGGAAGGATGTACCAATCTGGTTTTCCGATATTAAACGAAATATCCGCCATTAATTGTAAAGGGTAAGTCAAGTTGAAATCTCTATGGTAATCGAATGGTCCCCAATCGTTTACTTTTACAAAAGAAGTTAATTTCACTTTTTTGTAAATCATTCTTAAATCTAAACCATAACGATCAATAGTTCTTGCATCACTACCATTGGCTTGAGCTGGGCCACCATATATTGTACCAATGAATCCTAAATCAGGGCTAACTTTTGATACAATTCTAGCATTAGTTTCCCATAAATCTTTAGCAGGTGGAGCACCTTCAAAAGCAAAAGTGGTTCTATCAGCTAAGAAACCAATTGCAGCATCTTGCGTTGTAGGCAAATGACGGAATACAAATCCTGCACTCACTAAAAATTTTGAATCCTCTGAACGATCATTTTCCCAATCATACAACCATGTACCAGGAGTTGGGTCGAAAGTAAATAATATTTCGGTAGCTACTTGTTCTCTATTGGCTCTAACTACAAAAGGGTCATCTACAATATTACGCGGTCTTCCAGGAATTGGAGCATCTGTAGTTATTGGACCTTCTAAAGGTTTTTGCCATAAGAAATTGGGTGCTATTTGTAATTTTCCTATGGTATATGTTAAACCAGTTAAAAAATTGTATTGATTTCCACTTCCAGTATCTTTAAGTCTCCAACCAGTAAATGTTTGAGTCAAATCGGCTCCACCTCCGGCAACTAAACCTTGCGCAGCTGCTGAAGCATACCAATTGATTTGTCCGCCTGTATAAGTTACTTTCATTTTTCCACCCAAATTATCTTTGGATTCAATTTGATTGATGTACACTTGCTGATCTGCTCCTTCACCTCTTACTACTTGATAATCTCTGCCTTCAAGGGGTTGACCTGCCCAAATACCACCTAAATCAACAGCAAATTTTCCAAATTTTCTATTTAAATGGAGAGTAAAACGTCTCGTTTTTGGTTGTGGAATTGCATAAGAAGTTTGCGTATTTGTTCTTTGTGTTAGATCTTCATGGAAAATACCTGTAAAATCAAATTTTCCTATTGTTTTAGAATATTTAAGTAAGATAGCTGGATTCGCTCCCCACCAAAGTTCTGGTCCCATAGCGATTTTAAATCCTTTAAAAATTTTCTTACCCTCAATTTCTAGACCATACGGGGCTTTACCACTATATATATCTAAATTAGGACCGTAATTGGCCTCTGGATACAAGCCAAAGAAATCACCCTCGTAACCCCAATGGTAATGACCTGTACGATAAAATCCGTCTAGTTTAAATAATTTATCATCCCATTTATAACTGGCTCTGTAAACTTGTACACGATTATTATCCTCTAAAGTTACAGGACCATCAGGACTATCTACAGTTACTGGACGTCCTCTGTTTTCATAAAATATTTCATCAATTGGATTTAATGCTACGTTTCCTAGTACATTAAATTCTACATTAGCAGTCATATTAGACGCAGGATTTCCTTCAACTCCAACAAAAAAGGATTGCATATTGTCGAAACCCAGTTGATTTGGATAAGTTGTACTGTTAGGTTCAGGATCTTCCGGGGTTGTGATTAAATCTCCACCTGTACTGAAAGTACTAATTTCTGCTGATAATCTAGACAATCTAATTTTTGAACTTTTTGAACTTTCCAAAGCTGCTTTATCTCCTCTAGCTCTAAGTGTTGCGTCTAAAATTTGAATTTTAGCAAAATGATTTTGAATGTCTGACAATGATTTTCCACTTGTAAATGGATTAAACTGATGTACATCTTTTAAAACGTAATAGGCAGAACGAGGATACAATGTATAGTTACCATTAATATTAGTTGGTCCCTTGGCACAAATACCAAACCATTCTTCATTCATATTGTTTTCTCCTTCTACATAGTCAAAAGTATAACCACCATTTGACCAAGAAGCATTTGTATCGTGAACATCTAACAGTTTTGTTTGACCAAATTTCCACCAACCATCACTGAATTGAAAAGTAAATCCGCCTAAGCTATTGCCACTTTTACCGTAACCAGCTGCATTTTCATATATTTCTTTCCAGTTTCCTCTAAGAATAGTAGCTTGTGCATTTTGATCTTCTTCGCTCGTAACAGCATTAAAGACATCGGAACCGAATTCTGTCAATAAAACCGGTTTTCCGTATTCCTTTTTTACACGTTCGTATAAATCACCAAATGAAATTCCACGATATACATTGATACCCAAAATATCAACAGCTGGACACTCTTTTGCAATAATATCAAGAAAAAGCAAATCTCCATTACAAATCGCAATAGGATGAGAATTGTCTATAGCTTTCATAGCTACAGTGGCTTCATTGAATAACTGATACATCGCCTTAGCACGAGGAGTAGATTTTCTGTCTTCTACCGGAATATCCTCAGTTTCAGCACCATCCCAAAACAAACCGTAATTATTTTCATTACCCAATAAAAACAAAAGCAACCCTTTGGTATCTTTATAATCAGTCACCATTTGTTTTGCTTCTTGCAAAAGCAAGTTTCGAGTAGCAGGGTCTGAATATTCCGTGTTAACAACCCATGCACCGTTCAATGTCAATCCATATCGTCCAAACGTATGATTCAACATCGTATAAATTCCGTACTTGTTATAAATATGTTCAATCCATTTTTTTGGAATACCTGAATACACTCTTATGGTATTAACTCCCATATTCTTCAACAGCCCCATTTCATCATCCAAAGCCTTGAGAATGACTTCATCTTTTTGTTTCCACAAACTATAATTGAAATTTGTTCCTATAGGAGAATAATCCCAATTCATACCATTTACAATAAGATCCTGACCATTTACTTTGAGCTTTAAACCATCATTGTTTTGGTCAACAAGCACTTTATCTGATTGCGCAAATAATGAAAAAGAACAACTAAAAAGCGTGAGTAAAAAAATAACTTTTTTCATATTATTTAATAAATTAAAGTGTTTAAAGAAATTATAAAATTGAATTGTAAAAAAATCGAACATAATATATTTTGGTAAATTTATCTGATTAAACTAAAGTATCTTCAAAAAGAACCACAACAAAAAACATACAATGCAAAAAAAAGTATACTTAATCTCGGATATTTAAAATAAACAATGCTTTTGTTGACAAATTAAGGACGCCCTTGCCTAAAAACTAACAGTCTCAAAAGAGAAAAAAACGTTAATGTTGTGGTGATGTATAGTTAAATTTATAATAAATTCCTGAAACTATACAGATAATATGTACTCAACAAGTCCTTGTGCGTGATGTAAATCCATCTTTTTACGCAAACGATATCTTTTAATTTCAACACTTCGAAGTGAAATATTGAGTAATGGTGCGATTTCTTTAGACGAAAGGTTTAACCTGAGGTAGGCACAAAGTCTTAAATCATTAGGAGTTAAAGAAGGATGGGCTAGTTTTATTTTCTTCAAAAAGTCTTTATCTGCATTATCGAAAGCTTCTTTAAACACCTTCCAAGAATCCTCTTCGGTAATGTTTTTATTGATGGTTCTGATAACTGATTTTACACTTAAACTATTATTACTCTCCGAAGTTTTCTTCAAGTCTTCCTTTATAAAAGCGAGCAACTCATTCTTGCTATTTAAACTCATCGATGTAGCAGCTAGTTCTCTGTTTTTCATATCTACATCAAGTGTGAGTTTTTCGTTTTCTAATTTCATCAATTGCTGCTCAATTTCTAGCTCTTTAATTTCTAGCAATCTATTGTTTTCTTCAATCAATTTTTCTTGCTGTAAGTGATAATGATTCCTGTATGCTTTATGAATATAATTAGTTAAGAATAGCACAAATAGTAAAAAAATAAAAATCGCAAAATTAGTTTTGTAAAAAGGTTTGAGAATAGTAAAGGAATAAACCGCGATGTTTTCGATAGAAGAATTGGCAAATTTGGCTCTCACTTTAAATACATAATCCCCAGAAGAAAGATTTTTAAAACTTACTGTTGGTTTTGTACTCCATTCGCTCCATTCGTCCTGAAATCCTTCAAGCACATATTGATATTCTGCTTTAATGTATTTGTTGTATTCCGGTACTGTATAATCGAAAGTCACATTGTTTTCATCATATTTAAATTCACCCTCTTCATTAATTGATCTATTAATTGGTTCTTCACTTAATTTATTTGTAGTAATTTCTGAAATGGATACCGAATACTTTTTTGACGCTAAATCACTAATATTCAATACATAATAACCATCAGTAGTACCTATTAAATAATCAAAATTTGATATTTGTGTAACATTTTCATAGCCTGGCATTGCATTAGTAAGTGAAGCCGGAATAGGAATAGCATTTTGCTTGAGTTGATTGCTCAATTTACTCATTGAAAAATAATGAATGCGATTTTTTGAAAATAGCCAAATTTTATTCGAATTATCAACAATCATTTTTCCAGAAGTATATTCGTCATTTTCAAAAACAGAACTCAATAATTTATCTTTTTCGAATTGTTTTGTTTTAGAATTTAATTTAAAAACACCTTCTTTATAGGCGTAATAAATTGTATTGTTAAACTTGACTAAACCTGAATTTTTTCCGCTTTTTGGTGTAGAATATTTTTTAATAGAACTTGTTTTTTGCAATTTAGAATCTAATTGCAATCTAAAAATGCCTTGCTTTTCGTGACTAACATAAAGACCTTGTGAACTATCAATTTCAAAATACCGCGAAGAATAATCAAAACCTTTTATTTTATTTCTAAAAACCCATTGATTATTAACTTTTGCCAAAACTGAAATACCAAAATAATTCCCTTGCAACAAGAGTGATTTTTGATTTGGAACAGTTTGAAATTTCCAAGTTCCTGACATCGAAAAGATATTTCTTGCAGTAATATCGTCAATAATAAATGTGCCTGAGTCGTGTCCACAAAACAGAGTATTATCATACTCAAATAAAGACCATACCTGACCTTTTGTTCCAGTAATTAATCGAAATTCTTCGTTGCTTTTATCATTTTTATAAAACAAGCCCTGATTTGTTCCAATGTAAAGTTTTCCTTGATAAAGTTTTGCTGCATAAACTGTTCCTAAATTACCTGTGTCATCTGTGCTACTGTGTATAGGAGATTGAAGGTTTAAACAGTTGATACCGTTATCGGAACCCACCCAAAGATTTTTATCATAGTCTTCAAATAAAGATAAAGCAGTGTTGTTTGTCAATCCCAAAATTTGACTAATGTGGTATTTCAAATTACCCTCTTTAGTCAAAATATAAATTCCTTTTGAGACTGTTCCAATAACGAAACTACCATCTGATAACCTTATGCTGCTATAAATACTTGTAGAAGCTAATTCAGCATCGACTGCAGTCGAATATTTCGATAAAATAGTATTTACCAATTTATAAAACCCATTAAATTCTGTTTGAATCAATAGACCATCATCTGTAGAAAATACATTAACAATTCGGTTTTTTTGAAGAATAAGATCATTTGAAACTAACCGACTTTTTCCACTTTCAATCTCATAAAGGCCATCGTTCAACGATTGAAAATAAATAGAATTATTTGTTTTATATGATTTGGTTATCCTTTTTTTTGCGGCAATAATGGTAAAATTTCCTTTTTGCGAATCATAAATAAAAATTCTATTTAATGACTGAAAAACAACCCATTGGTCATAGCTTATTATATTCCAAAAGATTTCGTCATTAAGAATTTTATTTTTTAAAGTAGTACTTAGTGAAGTATACTTCAACCTGCCATCATTCTGTCTTTTCCAGAAACCAAATTCCATATAACATCCTGTATAAACTCTTTCACCAATAACTTTTACAGAACGAATTATGGTTTCATTAGGCGATGGATAAAGTTTCCAACTAGATCCATTGAATTCTAAAAGTCCTTCATTATTTGCAAAGTATAGATGTTGATTTTTATCCTGAGAAATCATCCAGTTTTGATTTCCTCCCTCATAAGTTAAAGCTGAATATTTAATTATTGGAGGTAGCTCTTGTGCAAAACTCAATGATAAATTGAGTAAAAAGAGACAAGAAATAAATCGAAAAATAAAATTTTTAAGCATTTTAAATTGAGTTTAAAATAAAAAGTGAAATAAAAAAACATTAACAAATATAAAATAATAAAGGCACGTTTTTATTAAAACGTGCCTTTAAAAACAAAACTATTAAATCTAAAAAACTATTCTTTAACTACTTTTGAAGTACTCAATTTACCATCAATTTCTGTAGTTACCATATAAACTCCTTTTTGAAGTTCATTGGTTTGTAAAGTGGCAGTATTACTTTTTGGACTTGATTTCATAACTTCTTGTCCCAAAATATTGTAAACAGATACTCTTTGTATTTCACTATTAGCCTCGATGGTCAAAGTATTTTTCACAGGATTTGGATACATTTTCACCTTTGAAGTTTCAAATTTATTTGTTCCTAGTGCAGTTCCTTTGTATGCATATAAATTATCATACCAAACTTTGTTATTAAGATTAGAGGTGATTCCAAACTCTTTAAAACCAGTAAAAGTAGCTAAGTTTACTGGAACATCAATTTGCAGCCAACTTCCAGCGACTAAAGCAGGAGTTGAACCAACATTAAGATTAATTTCTAATGCCGCCCCACCTGGTTGCTGCACAAATTTCAAATTAAAAACAGAAGAAGTTAAATCCGTTCCAGCTTCAATATAAACATCAACGTGTAGATTAGTAAATGATGAAGCATCTATTCCAGAATCCAATACTATACCTTGACAATTATTACCTTTATAAGCCATAGTTGGATTACTTGCAATTGTAACTTCTTGCACAGAACTAGCTCCACACCAGCCAGCATCAAAAGTACTAGCAACGTTAGTATAAGAACCACTATAAAGAGAAATTACATCACTAGCATTTCTATTAGGAGGTGTTGGTGCGGCAGTAGTAGGTGGTGTTGGTGGTACAACACAAGGAGCACATGAACCTCCACAATCTATACCTGTTTCATCGCCATCTAGAACACCGTTATTACAGGTACTAGTAGTTGTAAGTGTTAACGTAACATCGTCAATATAGACAGCCTCTGTTGTATTTGTCCCCATATTAGCCATATGGAAATTAAGCTGGGCATTGGCATTAGTAGATGTAGCAACAAAAACATACGAATAAGTTGTCATAGTAGTCGTAAGGGCAACAGCATTATTTCTAAACTGATCATTCCAAATACCAGTATTTTGAATGTTAACAGATATATTTCTGTTTGCCGCTGCACGAGCTCTAAAAGTAAGAGTGTACGTATTGCCCCCAATAAATGACTTTCCTGTCTGTTTCAGCTCTGTGTCCCAAGGATTTCCTGCTGCATTTGCAGTGCTGTAATAAGCTTCTCCACTAGAAACTACACCAGGAGGACCAAATATCCAATCAGTGCTTCCGTTTTCAAAATCACCATTTGTGATTAAATTTTGTGCAAATCCTAATGAAGTTATCATTAGTGCAATTAAAAGCGAAATTTTTTGATAATATTTATTTTTAGTTTAGAATTCAAATATAATTATCCTTTTTGCAGATGCAATTTTGTTTAACTATATAAAAACTATACAAAAAATATTTACACGAAATCGTTTGAAATAGCTGAATTTAATGGGTTTTAGCTTCTAAATCAATTTTTTATATTTTTCTTAAA
>DAORUG010000028.1:0-26856 GCA_035433125.1 Flavobacterium sp. | reverse complement strand
CGTTCCCTCTGATTTTTACCCAAATTTGAAAGGGTTCTACCAGCAAATGATCGATAAACAAAATGAAAAAATAGTTTTAAAGAGAATATAATTATATGAAAATCAGATTTTTTATAGCTCTATTAATTCTTAATTTTTTGAATACCAAAGCGCAATCATTAAAATTAGGAAAAGTTTCTATTGCTGAATTAGAGGAAAAGGTATTTGCGGCTGATACAACTGCCGCCGCCGTGATTTTGTACAATAAAGCTAGAACTTTTTTTAGTTATGATATTAAAAACGGATTTAGCATTAATACCGAAACTACATTCAGAATTAAAATATATAAAAAAGAAGGACTAGAGTGGGCAAATTATAAACTTCCTTACCGAATTGGGTATGAAAAATTAAACGATGATAGCGTAGAATTTTCAGATGGAGTAACCTATAATCTTGAAAACGGAAATGTGGTTGTGACAAAATTAAAAAACGAAGGGATTTTCAAAACATCGGTAAATAAATACTGGAAGGAAGCTGCTATAGCCATGCCCAACGTAAAAGTGGGTTCAATTATAGAGTTTAAATACATTGTAAAATCTGAGGATATTGTCGAATTTCCTGAATTTAATTTTCAATACGAAATACCAGTAAATTATTCTGAATGTGTTACTGAAATTCCAAGGTTTTTTGTTTATAAAGCAGTAACCAAAGGAAATGTAAAAACTGAAGCAGAATCTAAAATTGTTGACGGTTCGCTTACTTATGCTAGTAAATATGAGCAAACCAGAACAGAATCGGTTACTTTCTCTCAATTGAATAGCAGGTATATTGTCAAAAATATAAAAGCTTTAAAAGAAGAACCTTTTGTAGATAATATTCAAAATTATCGTTTTTCCATTCAGCACGAATTAGAAAAAACACAATTTTATCAAGAGCCAGTAGTAGATTATTCCAAGACTTGGGAAGGAGTCGCCAAAACTATTTATGGAGATAAATATTTTGGAGATGAACTCCGCGAAAGTGGCTATTTTGAACAAGATTTGCAAAAAATGATTAACAATGTAGGCTCACAAAATGAAAGAATGGAGGCCATTTTTAAATTTGTGCAAAACAAAATGAATTGGAATAATAAAAGAGGATATCTTACAGACAAAGGTGTCAAGAAAGCTTACCAAGAAGGAATTGGTAATATAGCCGAAATAAATTTTATTTTGATTTCTATGCTAAATGCTGCAGGTATAAAGGCGAATCCAGTCTTGATAAGTACGATTGATAATGGAATTCCTCAATTTCCTAGTAGAACCATTTTTAATTATGTAATTGCAGCTGCAGAACTTGATGGAAAACAGATAGTTCTCGATGCAACAAACAAAAACACCACACTAAATATTTTACCATTGTACACCTTGAATTGGATAGGAAGATTGATAAGGCAAGATGGTACATCACAAGAAATTAATTTATTGCCTAAATTTTTGTCGAAAAAAGGAATATTTTTGACTACTTCAATTGATGAAAAAGGAATTTTATCAGGTCAATTTAGGGAGCAAAAAACAGATTATGAAGCCTTGAAATTCAGAGAAAAATATACTGATGTAAATAAGGAAAACTATCTCGAAAAAGTAGAGAATGATTTGACAGGAATTCAAATTAGTGACTATAATATTGAAAATAGTAAAAATTTATCCAAGCCAATAATTGAGAATTTTACTTTCACAACTAATAATCAATGTGAAATTATTGGCGATAAAATGTACATTAATCCATTACTTTTTTTTACACAAGCCAAGAATCCTTTTGTTGAGGAGAAAAGAGAACTCCCAATTTATTTTGGTTATCCAAGACAAGAAAGATACAATATAACTATTCAAATACCCGAAGGTTATGTTGTTGAGTCTATACCAAGTCCCGTAAAATTAGTGACAGGACAGGATGTAGGAACTTTTGCTTTTAACATACAGCAAATGGAAAGTAACATACAAATAGTTGTCGAACAATCAATAAATGGAAATTTAATTTCGGCAGAATTTTATGATATTTTAAAAGAATTCTTCCAGAAAACAATAGACAAACAAAACGAAAAAATAGTTCTTAAAAAAATATAAGTATATGAAAATCAAATTATTTGCAATCTTTTTGTTTGTTGTTTTTTTTCTGAATGCTAACGCACAAGAATTCAAATTAGGAAAAGTTTCTATAAAAGAGTTAGAAGAAAAAGCGTGTCCAAAAGATACCACAGCATCGGCAGCAATCTTATTTAATAAAGCAAAAACCTTTTTCAAGTATGATAATAAATTTGGATTTAGTATCGTCACTGAAAATTCTTTTAGAATTAAAATTTATAAAAAAGACGGACTAAATTGGGCCAATTATAAACTTCCTTACCGAACTGGGTACGATAAATTAAACGATGATAGGGTAGAATTTTCGGATGGTGTAACCTATAATATTGAAAATGGCAAGATTGTTAAAACAAAATTAAGCCGTGAGGGTGTTTTTAAAACAGCAATAAATAAAAATTGGAAAGAAGCTACGATAACGATGCCCAATGTGAAAGTAGGTTCAATAATAGAATTCAAATATATTTTAATATCAGAGAACATTGTCGAATTTCCAGACTTTATTTTTCAATACAATATCCCCGTTAATTCATCTGAATATAATGTTGATATTCCTGGATTTTTTGTTTATAAAGCAGTCGCAAAAAGACCATCAGAAATAATATCAGAATCTAATGTCACTCGAGGTTCACTTCAATTTGCTAATGAACATTCTCCAACTACAACACAATCAGTTAGTTTCGAACAACAAAGTAATAGACATAGGGCTTATTATATTCCTGCTTTAAAAGAAGAGCCATTCGTAGACAACATAGAAAATTATCGTATATCCATTCAACATGAATTAGAAAAAACACAATTTTATCAAGAGCCTGTTAAAGATTATTCAACAACTTGGGAAGGAGTTGCAAAAACCATTTATTTAGATAAAGATTTTGGAAAAGAACTCAAGGAAAGAGATTACATTACCCAAGATTTGGCACGTATTTTAAAAAATGTAGATTCTCAAACGGAAAGATTAGATGTCATTTTTAAATTTGTCCAAAATAAAATGAATTGGGATCATAAAAAAGGATATTATACAGACAAAGGAGTAAAACAAGCCTATATTGATGGAACTGGGAATGATGCCGAAATCAATTTTATTCTTATTGCAATGCTCAATTATGCCGGAATTCCAACAAATCCAGTCTTATTAAGTACTTTGGATAATGGGGTACCAATATTTCCTAACAGAACTATTTTTAATTATGTAATTGCTGCTGCCGAAATTGATGGAAAACAAATTCTGCTCGATGCAACAAATAAATATACAACAAATAATATTTTGCCAACCTACACCTTGAACTGGACAGGAAGATTGTTACGAGAGGATGGAACTTCAGAAATTATTAAATTGGAACCAAAATTCTCATCAAAAAAAGCTATTAATATGATGGTTTCTATAGGTGAAAATGGTTTGTTATCTGGTAAATATAGAGTGTTTAGAACAGATTATGAAGCGTTCACATTCAGAGAGAAATATGCAGGTATAAATCAGCAAAATTATCTGGAAAAAGTAGAAAATGATTTCCCAGACATTCAAATTAGTGATTACAATATAGAAAACAGTAAAGAGGTATCCAAACCTGTAAATGAGAATTTTAATTTTACGATTGACAATCAATGTGAAATTATTGGAGATAGAATATACATCAACCCACAACTTTTTTTGGCCGAAACTAAGAATCCATTTGTTCAGGAAAAAAGAGATTATCCTATTTATTTTGGCTATCCAACTCAGGAAAAATTCAATATAAATATTGAAATTCCAAAAGGGTATGCAGTAGAATCCATTCCAAAAGCTATAAAATTACAAACCAGAGAAAATATTGTTTCATTTACATTTAATGCAGAAATTTCTAATAATACCATTCAAATTGCAATTGTAGAAGATAGTAATAAGCAACTTGTTTCTTCTGCGGTTTATCCCGTTCTAAAAGATTTTTACAAGCAAATGATTGATAAATTGAACGAGAAAATAGTTTTAAAGAAAATATAATTATGAAATTCAGCAAGTTAATAATTGCATTGTTCCTAATGGCATTCTTTCCAAAAGCAACGGCCCAAAAGTTCGAACTTGGAAAAGTATCAATAAAAGAACTTCAAGAAAAAACGCATCCCATAGATACATCGGCAGTGGCGACAATATTATATAATAAAGCTAAAACTGTTTTCGAATACAATCTTAAAGACGGTTTTTCAATAAATACAGAATACGAATTTAGAATTAAAATATATAAAAAGGAAGGTTTAAAATGGGCTAACAAACAAGTTTCATACTATGTGGGTTATCAAAAATATAATGATGACGTTGTTGAATTTTCTAATGCTGTAACCTACAATTTAGAAAATGAAAAGATTGTTAAAACAAAATTAAACAATGAGGGAATTTTCAAAAAAAATGTAAATAAAAATTGGAGTGAGGCATCCATTACAATGCCAAATGTGAAAGTTGGGTCGATTATAGAATACAAGTATATTTTAAAAACTGAAAACATAGTTGAATTTCCTGTGTTTAATTTTCAATACGAAATTCCAGTAAATTATTCAGAATATAATACTGAGATTCCAGGGTTTTTTGTTTACAAATCCAAACTTCTTGGATTTATTCAATTAGATAGAGAGCAAAAAATAACGAATGGATCTTTGAATTATGCCAAGGAAAATGAACCTACAAAATCTAATATTGTAACATTCCAACAAGTAATCAGTAAGTATAAAACCTATAATATTCCAGCTTTAAAGGAAGAAGCTTTTGTAGATAATATTCAAAATTACCGAACATCTATGGAGCTTGAATTAGAAAAAACTCAATTTTATGGAGAGCCAGTAAAAGATTATGCACAAACTTGGGAAGGAGTGGCCAAGTCAATATACAATGATAAAGATTTTGGAGATGAACTCCTTGAAAGTGGCTATTTTGAGCAAGATTATCAAAAAATCATTAACAATGTAGGCTCACAAAATGAAAGAATGGAGGCCATTTTTAAATTTGTGCAAAACAAAATGAATTGGGATAATAAAAGAGGATGTTTTACAGATAAAGGTGTCAAGAAAGCTTACCAAGAAGGAACTGGCAATATAGCCGAAATTAATTTTATTTTGATTACTATGCTAAAAGCTGCAGGAATCAATGCAAATCCAGTTTTAATAAGTACCATAGATAACGGAATCCTCCTTTTCCCAAGCAGAGCCGTTTTCAATTATGTCATTGTCGCTGCAGAAATTGACGGAAAACAAATTCTATTGGACGCAACAAATAAATACACCACTTTTAATATATTGCCTTTAAATGTTTTGAATAGAACAGGAAGGTTAATTAGGCAAGACGGAACTTCGGATGAGATTAGTTTGGATCCCAAAACCCAATCTAAAGAATCAACAAATATGGAGGTTAGCCTTAATGGTAAAGCCGAAATTGTTGGGAAAATTAGAATTCAAAAAACAGATTATGAAGCATTTATCTTTAGAGAGAATAACTCAGGAATCAACAAAGAAAATTACCTTGAAAAAATAGAGAATGATCTAAATGGAATTCAAATTAGTGACTATTCGATTGAAAATGTTACTGATTTGTCAAAGCCAATAGCAGAAAATATTACTTTTACCTCGGATAAGGGCTGTGAAATTATTAATGGCAAAATGTATATTAATCCATTGTTGTTTTTCACTCAAACCAAGAACCCTTTTGTGCAAGAGAGAAGAGAATTCCCCATTTATTTTGGTTATCCAACACAAGAAAAATTCAGTATTAATATTGAAATACCACAAGGATATGTTGTTGAATCTTATCCGAAAACAATCAAAATTGCAACGATCGAAAATACTGGATTGTTCGCATTTGATATTTCCGTTTCTGGCACAAAAATTCAAATTCAAGCTACAACAGATATTATCTCGGCAAGGCTTTCTGCTAATTATTACCGTATTCTAAAAGAATTCTTCCAAAAAGTAATCGACAAACAAAACGAGAAAATAGTTTTAAAGAAAATATAAAGAATCAAAATTTAGAATAAATATCTTTGGGTTTTCAAAAACTAAACTGATGAACCTAAAAAACTCCCAACTCGAAGTTGACAATTGGATCAAAGAACACGGCGTTCGCTACTTCAACGAACTCACCAATATGGCACAACTTACTGAGGAAGTAGGCGAAGTAGCCCGGATTATTGCCCGTCGATACGGCGAACAATCCGAAAAAGAAAGCGATAAAAATAAAGACCTTGGCGAAGAACTCGCCGATGTAGTTTTTGTGGTTTTATGCCTGGCAAACCAAACCGGAATCGATTTACAAGCCGCTTTCGATAAGAAAATGGACTTGAAATCAGTTCGCGATAAAGACCGTCACAAAAACAACGAGAAGCTAAAATGATTTAGCTTAATGAAACTTAATTTCTTAATGGTTTAATTTTTTGTTTTTCTCTACCTATATTTGCGCTTCTTTGTCAAAAAAATAAATATGAATTTACTGCTTCAATCTTCAATCTTCAATCTTCAATCTTCAATTTCAATTACTGGTTCAAAATCCGAAACCAATAGACTGTTATTATTACAGGCTTTGTTTCCGAATATTACTTTGGCCAACACTTCCAATTCTGATGATAGTGAAGTAATGCAAAAAGCTTTGAAAGGGAATGACGAAATAGTGGATATTCATCACGCAGGAACGGCAATGCGTTTTCTTACCGCTTATTTTGCAGTTAATGAAGGTCGCGAAGTGGTTTTGACAGGTTCGACAAGAATGAAGGAACGACCAATAAAAGTTTTGGTTGAAGCCTTGCAACAATTAGGAGCGAAAATCTCCTATGAAAATGAAGAAGGCTATCCGCCGATTAGAATCAAAGGACATAAAATCACAGAAAATAAAGTTAGTATTCCTGCTAATGTAAGCAGTCAGTACATTTCAGCATTATTATTAGTGGCCCCAAAATTAGAAAACGGAATCGAAATTACTTTAGTGGGTGAAATTACATCCATTCCATATATCAAAATGACATTGGCATTACTCAACGATTTGAATATTCAAACCAGTTTTGAAAGCAATGTAATTAAAGTATATCCAAAACAAGAAGTAGAATCAAAAGTGATGACCGTGGAATCCGATTGGAGTTCAGCTTCTTACTTTTTTAGTTTAGCGGCTTTGTCCAATGAGGCTACTATTTCATTGAGCAGTTACAAAAAAACGAGTCTGCAAGGCGATTCGGCTTTGGTCGAAATTTACTCAAAAATGGGAGTGGAGACTCATTTTGAAGAAAACAAAATTACATTGGTTAAGCAGCCTAACTTTAAACTTGAAACTTTAAACTTGGATTTAAATAACACTCCTGACATTGCACAAACCATTGTGGTAACTTGTCTTGGGTTGGGAATTGGTTGCCATTTGACAGGACTTCATACTTTAAAAATTAAAGAAACCGACAGATTGGAAGCACTTCGAATTGAATTGACAAAATTAGGAGCCAATATTTCGGTAACGAACGATAGTTTGACACTCGTTGCAACAGAAGAAATCAATTCGAATGTGAAAATTGCTACTTATAACGATCATAGAATGGCAATGGCATTTGCACCTTTAGCTTTAAAAGTGCCCATAATTATCGAAAATGCCGAAGTGGTTTCAAAATCCTATCCTGATTTTTGGGAAGATTTAAAAAAACTTGGTTTCCAAATTGCCGAATTATAAAACTTCGTGACTTGGCGTCTTTGCGGTGAAAAGAAAAATAAACAGCAAAACACTTGACAACGCCTATCTCACAATCGTATATTTGCAGCCTGAATTTTAAATGTCTTAGGAAAACAATCTTAAACTTTTAATTTTTTAAACTTTTAAACCTTTTCAAATGAAATTATCCCATTTTCAATTCAATTTACCAAAAGAACTTCTTGCAGAATATCCAGCCGAAAACAGAGACGAGTCACGTCTTATGGTTATTGATAGAAAAAAGCAAACCATAGAACACAAAACGTTCAAAGATGTTATCAATTATTTCGATGAAGGTGATGTCCTTATTTTGAATAATACCAAAGTTTTTCCGGCACGTTTGTACGGAAACAAAGAAAAAACGGGAGCTAGAATCGAAGTTTTTTTGCTTAGAGAATTAAATGCAGAACAACGCCTTTGGGATGTATTGGTTGACCCGGCACGTAAAATTCGTATTGGAAACAAATTGTATTTTGGTGATGACGACTCATTAGTAGCCGAAGTTATCGACAATACAACCTCTCGTGGTAGAACTTTGCGTTTTCTTTATGACGGTTCTTATGAAGAATTTAGAAATAAATTGACAGAATTAGGAGAAACACCAATCCCAAAATACATCAGTAGAGACGTAACTCCAGAAGATGCAGATCGTTATCAAACGATTTATGCCAAAGAAGAAGGAGCTGTTGCGGCACCAACTGCTGGTTTGCATTTCTCAAAACATTTATTGAAAAAACTAGAAATTAAAGGAGTAAAATTTGCCGAAGTTACGCTTCACGTAGGTTTAGGAACTTTCAATCCTGTTGAGGTGGAAGATTTATCAAAACACAAAATGGATTCCGAAGAGTTAAAAATCACGCAAGAAGCCTGCGATATTGTCAATGATGCAAAAGTAAAAAGGAAACGTGTTTGTGCCGTTGGAACAACTTCAATGCGAGCCATAGAAAGTTCGGTTTCATCACAAAGAACCTTAAACCCTTTTGACGGTTGGACCAATAAATTCATTTTTCCTCCACACGATTTCAGCGTGGCAACCTGTATGATTACCAATTTTCATACGCCAAAATCAACTTTATTGATGATGATTTCTGCTTTTTGTGGACACGATTTAATGAAAAGAGCTTACGATGAAGCCATCAAAGAAGGATATAAATTCTATTCTTACGGTGATGCAATGTTAATCATCTAATTAGTACCTAAAATATAATATTTGAAAAATCTCGTCAGCAATGGCGAGATTTTTTATTTAAAAAAAGATTTGGAAGGGGTATCTTTTCTGGCATATTGAAAACGATCCACCAACTTTGGCAAACAATACCCATCGAGTCCATTTAAGGCTATAACATTTCCTTTGTCTATTTGCAACCAACCATCTTCGTGTTGTAGATTTTCATCAAAAAACAAATTTTCAATTGACGCTATTATATGAATGGTGTCATTTTCCTTAATGTAATACTCATTCACATATTTGCAATACAACTGAACAGGACTTCCTTTTACAAAAGGAATTTCAATGTCATTCTTGAATTCTTCTTCCAAATTAGTTTTGTCAAACTCTGAAATCCCCAATTCGTAATTTGCCGAGGTATGATGTGCATCAGCAATCATATCGACCGTAATGTGATTCACCGTGAAAAAACCAGTTTCTCGGATGTTCTTATAAGTATCTCTGGGAACTGTAGTTGGTCGCATAATAAATCCAATTAATGCTGGAAAACTTCCCAAATGGGTTATACTACTAAATATAGCTACGTTCGGTTTTCCATCTGCAGATTTTGTAGCAATCAGATTCGCCGATTTATATCCAGTGCAGGAGTTGATTAAATTCAGTCTTTCTACTTTTTCCATTTTGGAAATCTCTTCTTTAGAAATTATTTTCATAGTTCATTTTTTTTGGGCAAAGATACTTTTTGTTTAATAAAATAAAATATAAATTAAACAAAATAATATTTATTCCAATTATTATTTTCAAGCCAGCACCAAATAAATAGTTTAATATCACTTTAAAATCCTATATATTTGTTTTCCTAACGAATTAAAAATGAAAATACTTAAAAAGATTCTCCTTGTTATTCTAACCTTGATTTTAATTTTGGTTCTTGCATTAGTTGTGTATTATTTTTACTCAAAACCAACGTATGAAGGAGAAGAAAAACTCAAAAACATTCAAAAAGAAACTACGGTTTATTTTGATGATTTTGGCGTTCCACACATTTATGCCAGTTCGCAGAAAGATGCAATGGCAGCTTTGGGTTATGTACACGCGCAAGATCGTTTGTGGCAAATGGAATTATTGCGACGCATTGCTCCCGGAAGATTATCGGAAATGTTTGGTTCTAAATTATTAAAAACAGATCAATTTTTTGCAGGCTTGGGTATCGATGAAAATTCCGAAAAAGCAATCGCCCAATTAGACAAAAACTCCGAAGCATATCAACTGGCAATGGCTTATATTGATGGAATAAATCAATATATGGAAGAAGGAAAAACGCCTATCGAATTTCAAATATTGGGATTGAAGAAAGATAAATTTACATTGAAAGACGTTTACAACATTTTCGGTTATATGTCTTTTAGTTTTGCAATGGCTCAAAAAACGGATCCATTATTGACTGATATTCAAAATAAATTAGGTTCGGAATATTTAAAAGATTTTGGTTTAGACGGTTCATTAGGAACAACTCAAATCAAAAACTTCGATGGAAAAACCATTGAATATGCCGAAATTTCGAAATCGGTAGCCAGTTTGCTCGACAATTCTCCAGTTCCTGCTTTCATCGGCAGCAACAGTTGGGTTATTGCCCCACAGAAAACTAAAAATGGTAAAGTTCTTTTTGCCAATGATCCTCATATTGCTTTTTCACAGCCTTGTACTTGGTACGAAGCTCATATTATTGTCCCTGATTATGAAATTTATGGTTATTATTTAGCAGGAACGCCTTTTCCGCTTTTGGCACACAATCGAAATTACGCTTTTGGACTGACAATGTTCGAAAATGACGATCTCGATATGTTTCAGGAAGAGGATAATCCTAACGACAAAAATCAATACAAAACCGCCAACGGATTCCAAAATTATACAATCCGAAAAGAAATCATCAAAATAAAAGACAGTTCGGATGTGGCTTTTGAAGTTCGAGAAACCCAACACGGCCCGATAATGAATGATTTGTTGGATGGAATTAAAGGTGTAAAACCCGTGGCGATGTCGTGGATTTACACTCAGCAAAAAAACCAAATATTAGAGTCTGTATATTCGCTTTCCCATTCCATAAAATTGGAGAATTTTAGAAAAGGAGTTTCTCTAATTGCAGCACCAGGTTTGAATATTATGTATGGCGATGCCAAAGGAAATATTGCTTGGAACACTTCGGGAAAACTCTATAAATTGGACAAATCTGTCAATTCTAATTTTATTTTGAATGGGACAAATGGTATCGATGATAAAAAGGAATTTCAAGATTTTTCCAAAAATCCACATGCCATAAATCCAAGTTGGAATTATATCTATTCTGCAAATAATCAACCCGAAGCAGTTGATGACTATTTGTATCCAGGATACTATTTGCCACAAGACCGAGCCAAAAGAATTTCGAGTTTATTGCAACCCGAAAACAATTGGACAAAAGAAGATGTTGCAAAAATGTTGAATGACAATACATCTGCAATAACGCCAAGTATTACTGCAAATTTAATTGCTGCATTAGATTCAAAAGCTTTTTCAGGCAATGAAAAACAAGTCATTTCGATTTTGAAAAAATGGAATGGGTCCAATAATTTGAAGGATATTGCGCCAACTATTTACCAAAAATGGATTTATCAGTATTTGAAAAATACTTTTCAAGACGAGTTGGGCGAAACGGATTTTAATATGCTTTTGAGTACACATATTGTCAAACAAATTATTGAACCGCAAAGCAGAAACGAAAACTCCGTTTGGTGGGATGATGTTGCTACAAACAATAAAAAAGAAACCAGAGCAGAAATTCTAAATAAATCCTTTCACGAAGCGATTGTAGCGCTCGAAAATCAATTGGGGAAAGATGTCAATTCTTGGACTTGGAACAGAGTTCACACCTTGGAACATCAGCATCCTTTGGGTCAAGTGGCTGCTTTGAGAGGTGTTTTTAATGTGGGTTCTTTTGAAGTTCCAGGTGCAACCGAAGTGATCAATAACCTGTTTTTTAATTTCACAAATACGGGTGAATATCAAGTAAAAGGAGGTCCATCCACCCGAAGAGTTATTGATTTTTCTGATATTGAAAACAGTATGAGTATTTTGCCAACAGGACAATCTGGAAATCCATTCAGCAAACATTACAACGATCAGGCTGAAATGTACAACACTGGCAAGTTCAGAAAAATGAAATTGAATAAGGAAGAAATTATCAAGACTTCGACAAAATTGATTTTCCTTCCGAAATAATCTAATCCTGTCAGGGTTCAAAACCCTGACAGGGTTTAAATTTATTCTTCCTCCCGATGCACTTTCATAAAATCGAAAGCGGGAGTGCAAATGGCGATATATTCGCAAGGTTCTTCAAACGGGTTCGAGTATTGAACTCTTGTATTTTTCTCAATTTTTATAGATTGACCTGCTTCAAGTATCACGGCTTCTCCTTCGATGATAAATTGTTTTTTACCAGAAATAATATACGTGTATTCTTCAAATTCTGGTGTTTGAAAAGGTTCTTTCCAATGCGGCGGTGCAATCATATGCGCAATAGAAATTGCCGGATTGTTTGTGGTTGGAATCCCGTGATGTTCCTCGATGAGTTTTCCATCGGTTGTTGGAACTACGAAAGGTGTTTTTTGAATAAAATATTTTTTCATTTTCATTTTTTAAATATAAAGTAAACAGCCAAAACCAAAAATAAGAATCCTACGAAATGATTCCATCTGAAAGTTTCGTTTTTGAAAAACAGTAACGAGAAACCCACAAAAATAACCAAGGTAATTACTTCCTGAATTACTTTTAGTTGTACCAATGAAAAGGGGCCACCATTGCCTTCATACCCTATTCGGTTTGCCGGAACTTGGAAGAAATATTCGAATAAGGCCAATCCCCAACTAATTAAAACAATAGTTATAAGTCCCGCATTTTCAAACCATTTGAGTTCCTTGAATTTTAAATGCCCGTACCAAGCCAAAGTCATAAAAACATTCGATAATATGAGTAATCCAATTGTAGCGTATCCTTTCATTTTATTTTCTCAGCAGTTTGCTCAAAACTCCAAAAGCTCCTCGTATAAAAGTTGCACTTGTGAGTACTTTTAAAACGGATTTTCCAACTACGGTAGCAGTGCTAGGCTCACTATTTTCCTTTTTTTCAACAGCTTTTTCTTCTTCTTGTTTAGCAACTTCTTCTTCTACAACTGCAATCTTTTTATTTAGCATTTCATAAGCACTTTCTCTGTCTATGATTTCAGAATATTTCCTTACCAATTTTGATTTGGCATTGATATCGTGAATTTCGCTTTCTGTCAAAACATCCATTCTGCTCGTTGGCGCACGCATCATTGTTGCGGCAAGCGGTGTTGGAATTCCTTTTTCGTTCAAAGCAGTTACCAGTGCTTCTCCAATTCCCAAGCTGGTCAATACTTCATCCGTTTTGTAATAATCGGATGTTGGATAATTGTCTGCGGTTTGCTTGATGGCTTGTCGATCATTTGCCGTAAAGGCTCTCAAAGCGTGTTGAATTTTTAAACCTAATTGTGCCAAAACACCACTTGGAACATCCATTGGATTTTGAGTTATAAAATAAACGCCAACACCTTTGGAACGAATTAGTTTTACGATAGTTTCTATTTGTTCCAATAATGTTTTGCTGGCTTCCTTGAAAATTAAATGTGCCTCGTCAATAAAAATAACTAATTCCGGTTGGTCAGCATCTCCTTTTTCGGGCATTTGATTGTATATTTCTGCCAATAAACTAAGCATAAAAGTAGAAAATAGTTTTGGTTTGTCTTGAATATCCGTCAAGCGAATGATATTGACATACCCTCTTCCGTTTTCGTCAATGCGCATTAAATCATTGATGTCAAAAGACATTTCACCAAAAAACAAATCGGCTCCTTGTTGTTCGAGTTCAATTATCTTGCGTAAAATTGTTCCTGTTGTCGAGGTTGAAATCTTGCCATAACTTTCTTCAATCTCGGCTTTTCCCTCTTCAGTTATGTAATTAATTACTTTTTTGATGTCTTTTAAATCCAAAAGAGGCATTTTGTTGTCGTCACAATATTTGAATATTACCGAAATTACACCAGCTTGCGTATCATTCAAGTCTAAAATTCTTGAAAATAAGACTGGGCCAAATTCAGAGACCGTCGAACGAAGCCGAACGCCGTTTTGTTCAGACAAAGACATTAATTCTACAGGAAAACTCGATACTTTATAAGGTATATTAATTTTGGCGTGGCGCTCGGTAATAAATGACTTTTCTTCTCCTTCTTTGGCAATTCCGCTAAAATCCCCTTTAATGTCCATCATTAGCACAGGAATTCCAAAGGATGATAATTGTTCGGACAGGACTTGAATAGTTTTTGTTTTTCCAGTTCCGGTTGCACCTGCAATCAATCCGTGACGATTTAGTGTTTTTAAAGGAATTTTGATGTGAGCATCGGCCAAAGCTTCTCCATCAAGTATGGCTCCGCCAAGAATTATACTTTCGCCTTTAGAAAGATAACCGTCATTAATTTGCTTTAAAAAACCTTCTTTTCTGCTCATATTTGTTTTTGGATTTAATTTATTAGCAAGATATTATTTTTTTGTACGTGTGATTTTAACATTTATGACAATATTTCTTTTGAAATATACCTTTTTTTACAGTGTTTTATCAAAATATTTTATTGTAATTATTTTTTGAAAAGTGTTAAAACATTATCTTAATAAGTCATAAAACGATGTGTTTTTTTTCTAAAAAGCCTGATTTATGGGAAGTTTTTAGTTTTAATGCAAAACAAAAAAAGCCACTTTTTTTGGGTAAAGTTAAAATAATTAGAATAAAAGTAAAAAAAGTTTTTTTATTTAAACAAAAAATATAAATTTGCTACTCAACAATGTTTATTATAACAAAAAAATAAATTATTAAAACTATTAAAATTAAAAGAAAATGGCAAACGTTAAAAAAGAAAAAGGTTCAGGTTTAGGTGGTATGATTTCAGCAATCATTATTGCATTATGTATTTTTGCAGGATGGTTAATCTGGACTTTTATTATGGGTGATGGTGCAAATTTTGAAGGAGGAGTAAACACAGGACATCCACTTCCAGGAAATTATTTGGCAATGGTTTACAAAGGAGGTCCTATTGTACCAGTTTTGATGGGATTGCTTTTGATGGTAATCGTTTTCTCATTTGAGCGTTTTGCTGTAATTTCTAAAGCTGCCGGAAAAGCAAATCTTGATAAATTTATGTCTGATGTTCAAAAAAGCATCAAAACAGGAGATATCGAAGGAGCAATTGTAGCTTGTGACAAACAACAAGGTTCTGTTGCAAATGCAATTAGATCAGCATTAGTGAAATATCAAGACGTTAAAAAAGAAGGTTTAGATAGCGAAGCTGCTGCAGAAACTATTCATAAAGAAATTGAAGAAGCTACTTCACTTGAAATGCCAATGTTAGAAAAACACATGACTATCCTTTCTACATTAGTTTCATTAGGAACTCTTGCAGGATTGTTAGGAACAGTAACAGGTATGATTAAAGCGTTTGGTGCGTTAGCAAGTTCAGGAACTCCTGACCAAGCGATGTTGGCAAATGGTATTTCTGAAGCACTTATCAATACTGCAACTGGAATTTCTACTTCTGCTCTTGCAATTGTTGTTTATAACTTATTTACTTCAAAAATTGATACCTTAACTTATTCTATCGATGAGGCAGGTAACACAATCGTGAATACTTACAGACATTTCAGAGGTACACAAAAATAATTAATAATAATTCTTAAGGATTTAGCGTTGTATTGAATACTCCGCTAACTCCTTACTAATTTAAATATAAAAATTAATGGCTGGTAAATCGTCCAAAAAAGCAGCGTCTATTGATATGACGGCTATGTGTGATGTGGCTTTTCTTTTGCTTACTTTTTTTATTTTGACCGCCACGGCCAAAATACCAGAAGCTTTGCCTGTTGATACGCCGCAATCTACTGTACAAACCAAATTGCCCGAAACGGATTTGGCTACCTTGACCATTGGTAAAGGAAAAGTGTTTTTTGATTTGAAAGGAAGAGAAGTTCGTGTAAAAACGCTCGAATTAATGGGTCAAAAATACGGTGTTGAGTTTACTGATGACGAAAAATCAAAATTCGCATTGATGGAAGGAATTGGAGTGCCAATTCTGAATTTGAAACAACTTATTGGAATGAAAACTGCTGAACGTAGTAAAGCAGGTCAACCAGGAGTACCTACAGATTCGCTTGATAATCAATTGAAAGAATGGGTTTATAATGCTCGTATAGCAAATATCGAATTGAATGATAAAGAATTGCAAATTGCAATTAAGGGAGATGCTAAAGAAGAATATCCATCAATACGTAAAGTAATGGATATTTTACAAGACCAAAAAATCAATAGCTTTAGTTTAGTTACTGGTTTAAGAGGAAAGAATTTTTAATTAAAAAAAATACACTAAAATGGCTGAATTAAATACAGGCGACAGTGGAGGCGGTAAAGACAAGAAAGTTAGAAGTAAAAAACAAAATTCAAAAGTAGATTTAACTGCTATGGTGGATTTGGCCTTCTTATTGATCACGTTCTTTATGCTTACTACTACCTTGTCTAAACCACAATCTATGAATTTGGGGTTGCCAGATAAACAAGATGATCCATCTGAAAAGCCGATAAAAGTAGATGAACATCGTACAATGACAATACTTTTGGGAGATAATGATAAGTTAGTACGTTTTGTGGGTTTACTCGCAACTCCTGAAGCAGCTCCTAAGGATTTTACTTATGGTAAAGAAGGAATTCGTGCTGAACTTATCGATAGAAAAGCTAAAGTTTTGGCTTATTCTACAGCAAAAGGGAAACCTAAAAATGGTATGATTGTAATTATTAAACCAAGCAAGAAATCAAACTATCGTAATTTAGTTGACATTCTTGACGAAATGGCGATCGTTGACGTACCCACTTATGCAATTGTAAATGAATTTACACCAGAAGAAGCAAAATTGTTAGAAGGAAATTAAGATTTGATCTTAAAAACCCAATAACCTAATAATTAAGAAAATATGAAATTAGATTTATTAAATAATCACTGGCTTGAAATTGTTTTCGAAGGACGTAATAAACGTTATGGTGCTTACGATTTGAGAAAATCAATTACCAAGAGTACAATAAGAGCCTTTATCATTGGAACCATTGTTTTTGCCATTCTTGTGAGCATACCAACTATTATGCGTATGATCCCAGACAGACAAGAAGAAACAACTTTGGATCAAAAAATAACAGCCGTAAAGATGCCTCCAAAAAAGGAGAAACCAAAAGAAAATCTTCCACCACCACCTCCACCACCACCAAAAGTGGATCAAGTGAAATTTGTGAAACCTGTGGTTGCAAAGGCGGAAGAAGTTGTAGAGGAAATAGCTGTTGTTAAAGATCTTAAAGATAAAAACATCGGTAAAGAAACCATCAAAGGAGATCCAGATGCTGAATTAACAGTTGAGCCTGTTGGAACTGGTGTTGCTGCAGTCGTTGAAGAAGATAATACGGTATACAACACTGCTGGAATCGAAGTAAAACCTGACTTTCCTGGTGGAATGGATAAATTCAACCAATTCGTAGCTAAGAATTATCAAACTCCCGAAGAAGAAGGTCTGAAAGGTAAAGTATATGTAACATTTGTAGTAGAAAAAGATGGTTCATTAACAGATATCAAAGTTCTTAGAGATATTGGTTACGGTACAGGAAAAGAAGCTATTCGTGTATTAAACAAATGCCCAAAATGGACTCCTGGTGAGCAAAACGGTAAAAAAGTAAGATGTACTTTCAGTTTGCCAATCAGCATTCAATCAGCTGAATAATGTTAAACAAAAGCATTCAAAACTTCAAAAAGAAATCGCTCAAAGAGCGGTTTCTTTTCGTTATGGGTATGTTGGTCTTTCTTGCCTATTTCATTTTAGGACTAATTTTTATATTTTGGAAATCTATGCCTATTGCAATGGAACACATTTATAGAATATCGTTTGGTGTACTTTTAATAGTATATTCGTTTGTACGCTTTTTTAGGATTTTTAACTTAAATAATGAATAGATATGTTTAAAAAGAGCAGGCTTTTTTTATTAGGATTTGTATGTGTTTGTTTAGTTATGTGTAACAAATCAGATCAATCTAAAAACAGCAAGGAATCAATATTAAAAGGTTCTGCAACTATTCTTGTTGACGAAACTTTGACTCCTATAATTGAAGATCAGGTGGCTATTTTTGAAAGTAAATATAAGGCTAAAATCAAAATTGTTTCTCAATCGGAAGCTGAATTAGTCGTTTCATTATTCAAAGAGAAGTCAGGTATTGCAATTTTGACTAGAAATTTAACAATAAATGAAAATAAAATCTTTGAGCAAAAAAAAATTACACCAAAAATAACTAAATTTGCAACTGATGCAATTGCTTTTATTTCAAACAAAAGCAATAAAGATACTTTGATTGAGTTAAAGAGTGTAATAGATTACATGCAAGGAAAGCAAAATGCGAGAATTAAAGGATTGGTTTTTGATAATCCCAATTCGAGTACTGTTCGTTATATGAATGAATTGGCAGGAATAAAAGCTTTTCCAAAAGAGGGCGTTTACTCGTTCAAGACGAATCAAGAGGTTATTAAGTTTGTTGCCGAAAATGATGGAATGATAGGTGTTGTAGGAGTAAATTGGTTGACACAACCAATGCCAATTATGGAAAAATATGTTGATAAAATCAACGTATTGAGTGTGAAAAGCACCACTAATAGCAAATATTATTCACCAAGTCAAAACAATATTGCAGAAGGTAAATATCCTTTGGCACGCGATTTGTATATAATAAATGCACAAGGATATTCAGGATTAGGAATGGGTTTTGCCTCATTTGTTGCTGGAGATATTGGACAAAGAATAATTTTGAAGTCTGGTTTATTACCCGTAAGAGTGCCAGGCAGAAGGATAAACATAAGGAATGAAATTAGTAATGAGAAGAAATAAATAAATTAATACGAGATGAACACACTTAAAATTTTTAGTATAGCTTTTTTATCATCAGTTACTCTTGGGTTTGCCCAAGATGTTAACCAAGCAAGAAAAGCAGTAGATGCAGAACAGTATGAAAAAGCAAAATCGATTTTAAAGTCGATTATTAAAGTTAATCCTATCGATGGAAGAGCTAATTTTATACTTGGAAATGTTTATTTAATCCAGACAGTAACGGATTCTGCTAAAATTTCTTTTCAAAGAGGATTAGCAGGGACTGAAGGTTCTAGATTGAATTACATTGGTTTGGGTACAATAGATTTGGACAATGGTAATACAACAGCTGCCGAAGCAAATTTTGCCTTAGCTTTGAAGGATACCAAAAAGAAAGATATTGAAGAATTAGTTGCTATTGGTAGAGCATATACCTATTCTAATAAGCCTAATTACAAAAAAGCAATTGAATATTTGAATAAAGCCAAGGCGATTAATCCAAATGACGCATTAGCTCAATTAGCCATTGGTGATGCTTATTATGGAGACAAAAACCAAAATGAGGCCTATGCTGCGTATAGAAACGCATTTCAATTTGATCCTACTTTATTGAGAGCAAAAATGCAGTTAGGGGTTTTATTAAAAGGAGCAAAATCCTATGATGAAGCCATAAAATCTTTCAACGAAGTTATTGCAATAAACCCAAGTTATGGCCCAGTCTATAGAGAGTTAGCCGAAACTTATTACAAATGGGGAAGAAATAAGCCTTCGAAGTCCACCGAATACATGCAAACGGCTATCACATATTATGAAAAATATCTTGGTTTAACTGATCATTCTTTGCACTCTAGAATGCGTCACGCTGATTTCTTAGTTTTGGTAAAAGATTACAAAGCATTAGAAGCGGAAGCCAATAAGATGATTGAAATGGATAAAGTGAATCCTAGAATCTTCCGTTACTTAGGATATTCTGCTTATGAAAATGGTAATGCTGATCTTGCGATAAAATCGTTAGAAAGTTTTATTGCTAATCCTGTAAATAAAGTAATCGCAAAAGATTATTTGTATTTAGGAACGGCTAAATTCAAAAAAGGTTTAGCTGCTGACGGATTAACTATTGACCCAGCTCTTTTTGATTCAGGTATGGCAGATATTAGAAAAGCAATAGAGATTGAGCCTTTGATTATAGAAGACTTGAATGAAGTAGGTAAAAAATTATTTGCTTTAAAATTGTACAAAGAGGCTACGTCAGTTTTCGAGTTTGGAACATCAAATACTGAATATAAAAATTATATAGAAGATAATATTTATTATGGTTTGTCTATTTATTATGCCAATAATAAAAAAGATTTGACGCCAAATCCTATTGATTTGCAAAAAGCCGATCTTGCTTTTGATAAAGTTATAGTAGCTTCTCCTTCTTATCAAGATGCTTATCTTTACAGAGCTAGAACGAATAGTTTGATAGGTAATGATGAAATGACAATAAAATATTATGAAACTTATATTGCTAAAATTACTGAAAAAGGTCCAGAAGAACTAGCAAAACCAACTACAACTAAAAAAGTTGTAGAGTCTTATAATAATATAGCTGCTAGTTATGCAAATACCGATAAAGGAAAAGCAATTGAATTTTTAACTAAAACACTTAGTATTGACCCAACAAATCCTTATGCTACAGAGTCATTAGCTAAATTGAAAAAATAATATTTTTAATATTTTTTTAAAACCGATAGTTTTTCAAAGCTATCGGTTTTTTTATGCAAATAAGTCAATGCTTTTTATTCACTATCTTTGCACTTTAAATCCAAAAAATGTTATCAAAAGAAATACAATTAGAAGTCAACAAAGGAGCAATGCTTCCCTTAATGGAAGAATTTTACACTATTCAAGGAGAAGGATTTCACACCGGAACTGCAGCTTATTTTATAAGAATTGGAGGTTGCGACGTAGGCTGTCACTGGTGTGATGTAAAAGAAAGTTGGAATGCTGAATTGCATCCGCCAACGAACATCGATTTGATTGTTGCCAATGCCAAGAAATATGCGGATACTGTTGTCGTTACCGGAGGCGAACCTTTAACTTGGGATATGTCCTTGCTAACCCAAAAGTTAAAAGACCAAAACCTAAAAGTACATATTGAAACTTCAGGAGCTTATAATCTTACAGGAAATTGGGATTGGATTTGTCTTTCGCCAAAGAAAAATAAATTGCCAACTCAAACAGTCTATGACAAAGCACATGAACTGAAAGTTATTATTTTCAATAAACACGATTTTATCTTTGCCGAAGAACAAGCCGAAAAAGTCAACAAAAATGCCATTTTATTCCTCCAACCCGAATGGAGCAAAAAAGAAGAGATGACTCCACTTATTGTAGATTATGTAATGAACAATCCAAAATGGCGCGTATCTTTACAAACACATAAATACCTGAATATTCCATAAAATGAAAAACTTATTGTTACTGGTAATTACTTTTTTTTCTTTCCAATTAATTAATGCCCAAGAACAAACTTCCCAACTACAGGATACAATTTATGATTTCAAAGAAGTTGACATTAAACCCGAATATCCGGGTGGAGTTGAGGCTTTTTATAAATTTATTGCAAAAAACTTTAAAGCGCCTGAAGAAGAAGGATTAAACGGAAAAATAATAACCACTTTTGTAATTGAAATTGACGGTAGTATTACTGATATTAAAGTCTTGCAAGATATTGGATATGGTTCAGGAGCAGAGGTTTTCAAGGTTTTGGAGATGTCTAAAAAATGGATTCCAGCCAAATTAAACGATGTTCCCGTTAGGGTTCTTTACCAATTTCCAATAACAATTCGGTCAGCCGAAAAATATCCCAAAAAGCCCAAACAATAACGAGAACCTAATGAAGAAAATTTTATTCCTGGCAATTTCCTTTTTTTTAATTCAAATAGTTTCAGCACAAGAAAGTGAACTTTTAATGGAAACCGAACTTGTAACAAGCCCCGATGTTTCTAATCCAAGATTTAATGGTGGCGATCTCAATAAGTTTTACGAATTTATTGATCTGGAATTTAATTATTCGACCGTAACTAAGGCAGGGGGAATTGTGGTTTCATTTGCAGTTACTGAATTAGGAGAGGTCAAAAAAATTAAAGTTTTAGAGTTTCCTAACGTTGAAGCTGCTTCTGAAATTATAAGAGTTTTGAATAAATCTCCAAAATGGGAACCTGCTAAACGAGCTGGTAATCCTTTTAGTGTAGTAATAAAAATGCCGCTGATATTTAAAACAAAAGATAACTCAAAGGCAATATCCAAACAATAATAATCCAATGAAGAAAATTTCACTTTTACTAATTACATTTTTTGCAATTCAAATTGTTTCTGCTCAAGAACAAACTTCCCAACTAAAAGATACTATTTATGATTATAAAAATGTGGATGTGAAGCCTGATTTTTCAGAAGGAGTTGGAGGGCTTTATAAATTTATAAATAAAAATTTCCAGAAACCAAAGAAAGAAGGACTTTACGGAAATGTAATATCTACTTTCGTTATTGAAACTGATGGCAGTATTACAGATATTAAAGTACTCAAAGATGTGGGCTATGGTTCAAGTGATGAAATTATTAGAGTTTTAAAAAAATCTGGAAAATGGGTTCCTGCTACTTTAAACGGGCTAGCAGTAAGATGTCATTATCAGTTGCCGATTAGAATAGACACCAGAAGATAATTTTCCCTAACAATCTTTGGGATTTTTTATATTTACAAAAAATCAATAAATGAAATCACAATTCCTTTTAGACAAAAATATCACCTTCTTAAATCACGGTTCGTTTGGTGCTTGCCCAAAACCCATTTTTGAGGAATACCAACGGTTGCAATTGGAACTCGAAAGCGAACCAGTTTATTTCATTCAAAAAAAACAGGCAGTATATTTGAAAATTGCCAAAGAAAAGTTAGCAAAATATATTGGCTGTAATGCAAATGATTTCTTTTTTACACCAAATCCAACCTTTGCTATAAATACCATAATGCGGAGTTTGAATTTGGCAGCTGGCGATGAAATCCTGACCACAAACCACGAATATGGTGCAATGGACAGAACTTGGAATTTCTATTGCAAAAAATCTGGAGCCAAATACATTCGTCAAAACATTTCGCTTCCAGTAGTTTCTAAAGAACAAATTCTGGAAGAATTCTGGAGTGGATATACTTCAAAAACCAAAATTGTTTTCCTAAACCAAATTTCAAGTTGCACCGCCTTGATATTTCCAGTAAAAGAGATTTGCGATAAAGCTCGTGAATTGGGATTGATTACGATTATCGATGGCGCTCACGTTCCGGGCCAAATAGATTTGGATTTAACAGAATTAAATCCAGACTTTTATACAGGAACACTCCACAAATGGATGTTGGCTCCAAAAGGGAGTTCTTTTTTGTACGTAAAAAAAGATTTTCAGGAAATGTTGGATCCACTTGTAGTGGGTTGGGGTTATGAAAGTGTTACTCCCGGCGAGAGTCAATTTTTGGATTATCAGGAATTTCAGGGCACAAGAGATATTTCGGCATTTTTATGCACACCAAAAGTGATTGATTTTCTCGAAGAAAACAACTGGAAAACTATAGCAAAAGAATGTAGAAAATTAGTTTTCGATAATTACCAACGCTTCTGCGATTTGCTTCAAACCCAACCTATTTGTCCAATAACAGAAGAGTTTTTGGTACAAATGGCAAGTATTCCAATAAGAACTTCAAATCCTGTTGAATTGAAGGAGTTGCTTTTTAATAAATATAAAATTGAAATTCCGGTAATGCCTTTAAATGGAAATTATTTTTTGAGATATTCCATAAATGCCTATAATTCTCAGGAAGATTTAGATATTCTATACAAAGCATTGCAAGATATAATTGCAACAACGGATTTAATTGAAGTCTAAAGTTTTATCTATTTTCTAAATCGAAAGTTTCGCTAAATAATCATAATGTTCGCCCTTTAGAATCAATTCGCATTGTAGTCCATTGGCGAAAGCCGCATTTTGCAAAGTGTTGTAATCCAAATAAAGCCAAGGAAATTCGTCTTCAGTTTCTTTTTTATAGGAAACAGTGAAAGTCAATTCGCCATAATAACCCTCTCCAGCAATCCACTTTCCACCATCTTCATCCTCGTCAAACATATAGATGATGTCCGAAGAGTCAATAAGAATTTGGCCATTTGGATTGAGAAGACTTTTTAATTTTTGTAAAAAAATGGGAGTTTCTTTCAATGTTCCAAAAATTCCCGTGCCGTTCATTAATAATAAAATAGTATCGAATTTTTCGTTTTCCAATGTCATTACATCTTGAACTTTTGCATTTTTCAAACCACGAAGTTCACAAGCTTTGATGGCATTGGGTGAAATATCGATTGAAGTTACGTCAAGATTTCTATCATTTTGCAAAGTCAAACTATGGCTTCCTGCTCCACATCCCACATCCAGCACTTTTCCTTTGGCTAATTGCAGTGCTTTTTGTTCCAATTTTGGCATTTCATTATAACTTCGAAAAAGATAAGCAACACTCATTTCGTCAGCTTCGGAAATAGAAGTTTCGGTAATTAAATCCTCGGGAGAATTATTGGTTTGAAAATCGAGTATGGCTTTTCCGAAAAGGTCTTTCATAAAAATAAAATAAATGTTTGAAATAGTTTAAGAGTTTAAAAGTTTAAATTTGTTTTTTTGCAACGAGATTAAACTACTTTAAACAATGTTAAACCAACTCAGATTATTAGAGAAACTTGCCAAAGATAAGCATATCGAAAACAAAAAGTATTTCGATAAGTTGAAAAAGAAGGTGCCTAAAAATTTGGATTACGTAATGCAGGAATTGCATAGTGCCGAATTCAAGAAAACGGATTGTTTAAAATGTGCCAATTGCTGTAAAACTACTGGGCCATTATTTACTTTGGCTGATATAGAACGCATTTCGAAACATCTGCGTCAAAAACCACAACAGTTTATTGATCAATATTTACGCATTGACGAAGACAAAGATTATGTATTAAAAAGCGTTCCTTGTACTTTTCTGGATAACGATAATACGTGTTTCATTTATGATGTGCGCCCAAAAGCCTGCCGCGAATTTCCACATACGGATAGAAAAAAGTTTCAGCAAATAGCAGATTTAACTTTAAAAAACGTGGCAATATGTCCAGCAGCTTTTAATATTGTGGAAGAAATGAAGAAGAAAATGCCACTGTAAAACATATTCTTTTAAAAAATGGAAATGAATTTCATAAATTTAAACCGTAATTTTGGCACAAGCAAATCCAAATTAGATATATCAAATTGAATTTAGAATATTTCATAGCCAAAAGACTCATAACTGCTAAAGACTATAAAAGCAGCATATCATCACCAATTATCAAAATTGCCATTTCGGCCATTGCCATCGGGATGATTATGATGATAGTTTCGGTTGCCACTGGAATTGGGCTTCAGCAGAAAATCCGGGATAAAGTTTCCGCTTTCAATGGTCATATCATAATTTCAAATTACGACAACAACCAATCCGAAGTTACATTAGTTCCCGTTTCAAAAAATCAAGATTTTTATCCAAAATTCAATTCTGTCCCTGGACTAAGTCATATTCAGGCAATTGCTAGCAAAGCAGGTATAATTAGGACAGAAACAGCTTTCGAAGGGATAATTCTTAAAGGAGTAGGTACAGATTATCAATGGGATAATATCAAGGAGTATATTGTGTCTGGCAAATTACCTGATTTTTCAAAAAACCTCAATCAAGAAGTACTAATATCACAATTGCTTGCCAACAGACTGAATCTAAAAGCGGGAGATTCTTTCAATACATTTTTCATTAAAGAAGACCAGAATAAATTACCCAACATCCGAAGATTTAAAATTACAGGAATTTTCAATTCAGGATTTCAGGATTTCGATGCGACCTATATAATAGGCGATATTCGACACATACAACGCATCAATAAGTGGAAATCCGATCAAGTCGGTGCTTTCGAAGTTTTTGCCAATGATTTTGATAATATAAAATCTATCGGCGAACAAGTTTACGAGCAAACATCCTCAACACTCGACACCAAAACCATAATCGAAAAATACAGTTACATCTTCGAATGGCTCAAACTCTTCGATTTAAACATCATAATTATTCTTGCGGTAATGATACTAGTCGCCACCATCAATATGGTAGTCGCTTTATTAGTACTCATCCTCGAACGAACCCAAATGATAGGAATACTCAAAGCATTAGGTTCAAACAATTGGTCCGTACGCAAAATATTTTTATACAACGCATTTTATCTTATAATAAGAGGACTGTTTTGGGGAAATCTAATAGGTATTTCTCTACTATTAATCCAGCAGTATTTTGGAATAATCAAACTCAATCCCGAAAATTATTACGTCAATCAAGCGCCAGTTTACATCAACTTGGGTTATATATTGCTTTTAAATCTGCTCACAATCACAGTTTGCTTCTTGGTCTTGCTAATTCCTTCCTATATAATAACCAAGATATCCCCAGTAAAAGCCATCCGTTTCGATTAGATTTTTTCTAGGAGCTTAATCCTGCTGTCCACTGTATCTCTTGTGGCGAACCCCGCCACAAGAGGATGCCGTTTCCATCAGGGCTAGGGCATTGGTTTTTATAAAGGAATCTTTTTTATACGGATTCCTATTTACTAGTACTTCCAAGAATAAAAATCCGAGATTTCACTTTAGCGAATCCGCGTTAACCTGCGTTCCCATCAAAGAGGTTTATTCCCAAAAACACACGAAAACGTTATAATTCTCAAAACACCTATCACAAAATTACAAATCCACAAAAAACTCCCCTTGTAAATATCAAAAAACCAATGACTTAAAAAATACTTTCAAAAAAGATTGGAAAAGGGCTTGTATAACTGAATAAACAGTGTACTTTTGCACCC
>DAORUG010000027.1:0-27078 GCA_035433125.1 Flavobacterium sp. | reverse complement strand
TTTATTTATAATGAAAGTTATTTTGAATAACTTTTTTCTTCAAAATTAAATAATATTATAGGTTTGTGTAAGCCAATAAGAAAGTCCAATTGACTGAAAACGTCTTCAAATATATCTTTTAGCATTAGAGATTCCTTCTCGATAGATGGATTGTCTTTAATGATGATAACTTTTACTAAATCATTGATGGTGTCGTTTAATAAATGAGTTGATTTATTGAACCCATCTATGATTTCTTTGAGTTCCTGATTTTCAATAGGAATGTCCTCTATTAGATTTAATAGCCCAGTTAAGTTTGATAATGGCGCTCTAAGATTGTGTGATGTAATGTAAGAGAATTGCTGTAAGTCTTTATTGTTTTGGGTTAGCTCTTTAATAAGTTGCTCTTTTTCTACTTCTTGCTTTTTGTCTTCGGTAATATCTCTTTGAATAGAAACCCAATGCGAAAGTTCACCTTCTGAGTCATAAACTGGCAACATGTTGAAATTTACCCAATAAGCTTCTTTGTTTTTTTTGTAGCTTAACGTTTCAATTTGGCATTCTTCTTTGTTTTTTATGGCATTAATTAATTTTTGATGTTCTTCAAGGTCAGTATTTGTATTGATAAAAACCTCAGGAGATTTTCCAATAATTTCATCAGAAGAGTAACCAGATGTAACTGAAAATGCAGGATTTACATAAACTATACTTGGTATTTTGCCATCATTCAAATCGGCTTTTGTAATAATTACAGAATCTTTAGTGTGAGTAATTACAGTTTCCAAGAGTTTAAGTCGCTGTTCTTCTTCTTTTTGTTTAGTGATGTCTTGAATGGCTCCAATCATTCTCACTGATTTTCCGTTTTCATCTTTTAAAATAAAGCCTCTGTCTAAAACGTATTTATAAGAACCGTCAGCACATTTAAATCGATATTGATCTTGCCATTTCTCGGTTTTTTGTTCGATAAATGAATATAATTTTATCGACATTGTGATAGTGTCTTCAGGGTGAATGTTGTCAAACCACCATTTCGAACTTTTACCAACCTCCTTTTGTTTGTATCCAAAAACAGCTTCAATTCCTTTGTTCCAAGTCATACTGTCTTCTGGAATTTTCCAGTCCCAAATAATGTCACTTGTGGCTTTTGAAACGATATCATATCTTTCGTTCGAGTCTTTTATTTCGTTATTTGTTTTTTTTAATTTTTTATAAATCTCTGAATTTTTGATGTCGTTTTTATATAAAACATATTTGAGTAATACTCCCGAAACCAATATAAATAGTAAGTCATTTACAAAACTAAAGGAAAGAGGATTTGATGGAATTATGATTTTAAAAACTTCACGATATATAATAGCCAAAAATATGGATACTAATATATATATTAAAGTTATTTTGTTGGTCTTGTTTTTCATTATTCAAATATAAATAAATATAAGTTATTATTTATAATCATTCAAAACTTATTTTTAACGCTATTTTTAGTTGAATACGTTAACAAATTGCAAACTATAAGATAAAGGTTTTTTATATGAAAATAAAGTGTACCTTTGCAACCTCAAAAAAAATTAGATGGAAGCTATTAGAAACATTGCAATTATTGCCCACGTCGATCACGGTAAAACTACCTTGGTTGATAAAATCATGTATCATTGTCACTTATTTCGCGACAATCAGAATACTGGAGACTTAATTCTTGATAGTAATGATTTAGAGCGCGAAAGAGGTATTACAATTACATCTAAAAATGTTTCTGTAGTCTATAAAGGTACAAAAATTAACATTATTGATACTCCTGGTCACGCCGATTTTGGTGGAGAAGTAGAGCGTGTATTGAATATGGCAGATGGAGTTTGTCTGCTTGTAGATGCTTTTGAAGGGCCAATGCCACAAACTCGTTTTGTGTTACAAAAAGCTATTGACTTAGGATTAAAACCTTGTGTAGTTATCAATAAAGTGGATAAAGAAAACTGTACTCCTGAAGAAGTTCACGAAAAAGTTTTTGATTTAATGTTTGAATTGGGTGCTGAAGAGTGGCAGTTGGATTTCCCAACAGTATATGGTTCAGCTAAAAATAACTGGATGTCTGATGACTTTAATGTTATCACAGAAAACATAGAGCCTTTATTGGATATGGTGTTGACTCACGTTCCTGCTCCTAAAGTTTCTGAAGGAACTCCACAAATGTTGATTACGTCATTAGATTTCTCTGCTTTTACAGGTCGTATCGCTATTGGTCGTCTTGAAAGAGGTGTTTTAAAAGAAGGAATGCCAATTTCTTTGGTAAAAAGAGACGGAGCAATTACTAAATCAAGAATTAAAGAATTGCATACTTTTGAAGGACTTGGTCGTAAAAAAGTGCAACAAGTAATAGCAGGTGATATCTGCGCAATAATTGGTGTTGAAGGTTTTGAAATTGGTGATACTATCGCCTGTTTTGATAATCCTGAAGCTTTGCAAACCATTGCTATTGATGAGCCTACAATGAGTATGTTGTTTACAATTAACGATTCACCTTTCTTTGGTAAAGAAGGGAAATTTGTTACTTCGCGACATATTAGAGACAGATTGACAAAAGAATTGGAAAAAAACCTAGCTATGAAATTAGGTGAAACTGATTCTGCTGATAAATTTATGGTTTTTGGTCGTGGTGTACTTCACTTATCTGTTCTTATTGAAACAATGAGAAGAGAAGGGTATGAGTTGCAAATCGGTCAACCACAAGTTATTATCAAAGAAATTGATGGTAAAAAATGTGAGCCAATTGAGGAATTAACTATCGACTTACCTGATAACCTTTCTGGTAGAGCTGTTGAGTTTGTTTCTATCCGTAAAGGCGAAATGTTGAGTATGGAAGCTAAAGGAGAACGTATGATTGTAAAATTCAATATTCCATCTCGTGGAATTATCGGATTGCGTAATCAATTGTTGACTGCTACCGCTGGTGAGGCTATTATGTCACACCGTTACATCGGATACGAACCTTTCAAAGGTGAAATTCCTGGAAGAAACAATGGTTCATTGATTTCTATGGAAAACGGAAAAGCAATTCCTTATTCTATTGATAAATTACAAGATCGTGGTAAATTCTTCGTTAGTCCTAATGACGAAATTTATGAAGGTCAAGTAATTGGCGAAAATTCTCGTAGCGATGATATGAGTGTGAACGTGACTAAAATGAAAAAACAGTCTAACGTTCGTTCTTCTGGAAATGATGAAAAAGCAAGGATTATTCCTCCAGTTATTTTCTCATTAGAAGAAGCATTAGAATACATTCAAAAAGATGAATATGTTGAGGTAACTCCAAAATCAATTCGTTTGAGAAAAATTTATTTGACAGAAACAGATAGAAAAAGATTTAAAATCTAGTTTTATATTTTATACAAAAAAGCCATTCGAAAGAATGGCTTTTTTTATGCACTTTTTATTTAATTCCTATTAGCGTTTCAAACTAAAATTGCCATTAATTTTTTTTCCTTCATTATAAATTAAACGAAACCAATAATCATCTGCTGGTAGATTTTTACCCTCATATATTCCATTCCAACCGATACCATTTTGATTAATTTGTTTTAATAGTTTTCCAAATCTATCAAAAATTGAAAGTTCAAAACTGGTAAATAAAGTAAGTTCTTTAATTATCCAAGAATCATTATATCCATCACCATTGGGTGTAAAAAACCTTGGATAATCTAGGACATATATTAGATGTGAATTTGAGATTCCACAATTATTCTTATCTCTTGCAACAGCATTATAAGTACCCGAATTTATATTTGTAAATAATGGTTTATCCTGAAATGTAACTCCATCTAATGAAAATTCATAATTACCTATTCCTGTATATTCTATTAAAACTGAATTATCATTGCCAGAAAGTTCTTTTATTACTGCTCCGGTAATGGTTGCGGGTTCCGATAAAATGACATTAAATTTTTTAGTTTTTTCGCAACGATTTGCGTTTATAACTGTTACGGAATATTCACCAGCTGTATTTACCGAAATTGAATGATCTGTGCTTCCTGTATTCCATAAATATTCAGTAAAACTTGACGATACTTCTATCATAACTGTACTGTTTTTGCATAGGTATTTAGTTTCATCTTCAAAATCAGTTATTGGGAATGTATTTATTATAAGGGTTATGGGTTTAATATCATAACAATTAGGACCATTAACAAACCTAGCATATACAACCTGAGTAAAAGGAATAGTGTTTTTGAATGTATTAGGTATAACATTTTTTTCTGTTAAAGCATCATTTGCATTCAAATAGTAATCAATTGTTAAGCCATTTGGCAAGCCAATAATTATTTTAGGTGTGACTTCTAAACTAAGATTAAACTCATGTAATCCATCCTGATTATCGTCTATATCGCAAGCAATTATTGGAGGAATATCCTGAATGGTTTCGTTTGAAATTTGCAATTTAACCTCGGCTATTTTAAAGCAGCCATATTTGTTTTCTATTCTTGCAAAAACAATTTGATTGACCGTTTTATTGGTGTATTTTTCAGGAGTAATAATGGCATTTGTTTTAGATATTGCATCGGATAGCGATTCGTAATATCCTTTATTAAGAATTTCTGAAACATTTTTTTTTACAATATTATTGACTTTAGTCAAATTGTAAACTGCAAAGCCGTCATCATCATCGTCACATTGAAAAAAGGAAGTGTTAGCTGATAAAACAGCATCAGAAAATTCAATTTTAATATCTCCAGTTAGATAGCATATACTATTTGCAACATTAACTTCAACGGTGTAATTCCCTTCTGATGTTACAACTAAAGTGCTGGAATTCGCACCAGAAATTAAATTTCCATCTTTAAACCATTTAAATAAATAGGTGTTATCCAACTTAGTATCCAATACAATAGATTCTCCAAAACAGACAGGATTATTACTCGCAAAAGTCCTGTTTTTACCAAAATCAATTTTTGAAACAAAAGTTCCTGATTCAATAAAAACAGCTGAATTATAGTTTCCAGTTTTGTCATCGGCAATAACTAGTTTTAAATGATAGGTTACTCCTGGAATAATGTCTGCCTTGGCATTCATAACGACAGTTTGTCCAGCATAATTTATGGGACTGGATATATTATTATAACCATTAAAATAAATTTCATTTTTAGCTTCACACCCACCAGAGTTATTAGAAGATATTTGAGGATGTACATTCGTAACTAAAACCGGAAGATTAGTATTGGGGATAAGGGCTAGATTTTTATATTCTTCGCTACTACCTGCTTTTTTAATCAAGAAAGCAAAACCATCTGAATAAAAACACGGAAAGCCTCCAAGATACTCATTTGAAGCAAAAATATAGTTGAAACTTAATGAGTTTGACAAAGCAACAAAATCAAATTCTAATAGTGTTGCTTGAGTGCTTGTTTTAATTCCTAATGAATTATTTAAGTCTTCATCACCTTTCCAATTCCTATTGCTTTCTCCCAAAGAATTTTCATTTATGAATGGACCTATAGTATTTTTACTTGCTGTTGTACTTAAAACAATTCCTTTCTTAAAAGGGAAATTACTTGTTCCAGAAGTAAAAGAGGCATAACTATTTCCTCCTCCTATTGTTGGATTTCCTGACCCAGTTGGCGCAGTTATAATAATACAAGGGCTATTTATTAAATCATCTTTAATAAGTTGATGTGGTGTTTTTTGATCGTTTATATTTATAAATTGAGCATTGGTATCTACTGATATCAAAAAGGTAAACACCATAAATAGTAAACTTTTAAAATAACTCATAGTGATACAAATGTATTATAAATCAAGTATTTTTAGTAATTAAGAGATTGATTTAAAAATAGTTATAATTTTATTCCAACTAGATTATTTTTTAGTAGGAACTATGATTTTTTTGGATTTGAGTTTAAAAATAAAAGCACTATTTGGTTAGGCTAGTGTTATACCAATAAGACAGATAAAAAACACCAATTTTTTTTGATACATCAAGCGTTTCGACTGCGCTCGAACAGACAATAATACAACAATTTATGTTTCTAAACGGTATTAATCCCTAATCTGACATTTTTTAGAATTTAATAAAACGGAAAAGGTTAAACAATAATTGGAAAAAAAATCCTGTAGTTTTGATTAAATTAGTTTTAAAGTATTGATTTGTTTATGCTTTTTGAGACTTAATTAAAATTTACCTTTTCAAACTAAAATGACCTTTGGCTTCTCGTCCATCTTCAAGTTTTATGGTGTACCAATAATCATCCGCGGGTAAAGGTGTTCCGTTGAAAGTACCATCCCAACCTTCACTCCTTGATGGAACCCATTGTTTGAGGAGTTTTCCATATCGGTTAAAAATATAAATTATAGAATTGGCGTTGAAATTCGCATTTACCCCTTTTACACTCCAATAATCATTGTATCCATCGTTGTTTGGAGTGAAAAATTTTGGCACGCCAACAACGGCAATAGTGGTTGTAGTTATAGGCCTACAACCATTTTTATCATTAATGTAAACATCGTGAATTCCGGCTGGTACATTATTAAAGAAATTAGAATCTTGATACGGTCCAAAAATGTCATCTAAACTGTACTCGTAAATACCAGTTCCTGTTACATTCACTGTAACTGTATTGATGTCAGTCATATCAACGATGGCAATCGATTGAATATGTGCCACATCCGAAGGGGTAACTTTTATGGTTCGAATTCTGCCACAACCTACACTATTTAGTACTTCAACAGTATATGATCCTGCTGTATTTACGTCTAATGTGTAATCCGTTTTACCTATTAAAATTTCTCCATCTTTTGACCAAATATAAGTGTAATCGGTTGTTGGTGAGCCATCTTGAATTCCTGCATCGAGTTGTATATAAAAGGTTGGATCGTTTGTGCAGACTAATTTGTTTTCGCTTCCATCGGTATTTAAACTAATATTCGGTAGAGGATCTACTATAAAAGGAATTGTTAATTCTGCGAAACATGACGTGTTTATTGGGTTTTCGACAATGACTTTTACGTTTTGAGAACTAGTTATAAATGGATTTGGCAACGGACTTGGTAATGCATTTCCACTTTGGTCAAAATATTTTACGTTCATTCCGGTTTGTCCGTTCAAAATTGTGGATTGAAATGTTGAAGTATCAAAAGCCAATTTTTCGTCTTGTATTAAGGGATCTGATTCATCATCACAAATAGTTGTCAGCGAAACTGGAACAGGGAAAGCTTCCGGTAAATCATCGACAACAAATGAAATCGTAGTTTCATCAAAACATTTTAATAAAGTAGTATTGGTAACAACTGCTTTTATACTTTGTGAAGTAGAGGTGAAAGTCGCTGGGAAAGGGCTTGATATCAGTACTCCGTTGGCATCTTTCAATGGATTATTAGCAGCATCAAAATAAGTCACAGTAACTGGAAACGTTTGGTTTGTTCCTAATAAAGTGGTTTCTAAGCTAGCAGTATTAAAAGTAAAAATCCCATCCTGATTGTCATCGCATTGTCTTGGAATTGAAGTTGGATTTGCAAAAGGGAGCTTTTCAACTGTTAGATTGATATATGGACCCAATCCAAAGCAAGCATTGTCAACATCGCTATCCACGCGACCCCAAATTATCTGTGTATTTGGATAACCAATGTTTCTATAATTAGAAATATCAGTTATGGCATTGAGTTCTGCTAATGCATCGGCTTGATTTCTATAATAAGTAATGGAGTAATTTCCTGTAGTTGGAAGCATCGCTTTAATATCGGTCGTAACACTGCTAAAATCAAAGGATGAAACTCCGTCTCTTTTATCATTATTGGAGTTATTAGCTCCATTTATATCTAGTAAATCGTCACAAACTTCGAATGTTCTGTTGAAAATAATCGGAATTTGAGTTACTAAAACTTTCAATGTTATTTGTGCAGTTCTAAAACAGCCATTTGAATTTACAACTCTTGTCCAAACTGGCATTGTGAAGGGAGTTGGGTTTGAAAAAGCTAGTGGTGTGTTGATTAGTTCTGCTGGGTCGGCTGTATTGGCTCCAGCTAAAGTTTTGTAATAAGTGAAAGTTTCGCTGGCAAAATCCGTTGAAATTTCATTGTTTTTTACTGTTAGATTAAATGTAGAATATCCCAATAAATCAGGACCACATTGAATAAGTGAGATGTCATTTACAACAGGTAATACATAAACAGTCAAAGTAGTTTCTCCCGAAGTTAAGCCGCAAGAATTCCCTGTTTTGTTCAATTGAACACGGTATTTATAACCATTCATAGCGTTTGAAACACTAGTTATGGTTAATGTGTTTGTTGTAACATTTGCATAAGTTGCATTGTTATTGAGGTTGTTCCAATTCACACCATCAGTCGAAAGTTGCCATTGATAGGTGTTTCCGCCATTGTCAATTAAGGTAATAGTAGCATTTTGCAACTCACAAGTTGGAGCAACTACCGGTTGTTGTGTTATTACAATGGGTGCCGAAATTAAATAGTTAGGATTTGGAACTGTGTAAGGAGCTCCGTTAACAAGTCCATTCAGGTCAACAGTTATTGGTGAGTTTCCAAATTTCCCATCTGCATCCGCATCTGTAAAACCTGCTTCGATAACGTCTGAACATAGATCTTTATCACTGTCCAAATCGCGATAATTTCGAATTCCGTCAGCATCTAAGTCATTTTCAGTTTCCACAGAATCTAGAATTCCATCATTGTCGCTGTCTAAATCTAGATAATCTAAAACTCCATCGTTATCAAAATCAACGGGCGTAAAACCAGGTTCATACGCATTGTCTAAACCATCATTATTGGTATCGGTATTCGAAATAGCTGCAGTTGCATTTACTTGGGCTTCTATTGTATCTGGAATTCCATCATTGTCACTGTCATTATCTAATTGATCAGGAATGCCATCTCCATCGGAATCTTTTGGAATACAACTGGCAAAGAATTTTAAAGTAGATTTGTTTGGATCAGTTTCGGATAGATTTTTATGGGTAAAACGGATGGTATCGGCTAAATGAGTTAATAATTTAAAAGTACCTGTTCCTGCTGCTAAAGGAGTTGAACTGTTAATCCGAAATCGGATTTCAAACGAGGAAAATTCTGTAATCCCAGTTTCGTAAATTCCATCATAGTTAATATCAATCAATAATTGATTATCAGGATTGAGAACCGTTATTGTTTTGTTGATATCCGAATTAATGACAAATTCAGCATTATCATTCAACAAATCGGAAACATTTGCAGTAGAAACATATTCAATCCCTACACTTGTGGGTTGCCCAAAAGTCATTGTATAAGACACGCTATTATCTTTACCTGCGGGAATTTCAGAAATAAAACTACCATCTGAACTGCCTAAAAATGTTCCCTTTATTAAATCCTTACCTGTTGTTGTGATTTCTCCTGTAAAAGAATTAGAGTAAGTATTCAGAATAATATTTCCTGCATTTAAATTCGAAATATCAATGTTTTGATTTCCGTAAGATTCAACGCAGTTTAGGATTCCGTCATTGTCATTGTCTAAGTCAATATTATCATAAACTTTGTCATTGTCAAAATCAGTTGGGCATTGACTTACTGGAATTTTATCTGAAAATACGAAGATACCACAGTTGGAATTTGTACCTTTTACTTGATAAAATCCAGGATCAGTTGGAACATATGTATTGCTTGTTTCTCCCGGAATTATTACATCATTTTTATACCATTCAAAAGAATCATAGGAGGTCAAAGAACTGATTTTTAATATCACATCTGGGATACAAGAAGAAGTGGCACCAACTTTTATATCGGAAATAATTTCTGGTTTTACGTCAAAACCTGAATAATAGCCACCATAAGTAGCAAAACCACTTGACCCAAAATAAGAGACATAGACTTGTTTATTCGAAAACACAGCGATAGTACCTCTCAATCCTGTGATGCTGTATACTTCAAAAGCTGGATTGGCGATTACTGCTTGGAGAGTTACTGAAACTCCTGAGGGAAGACTGGAAATAGGATAAGTTATACCATTAATTCCTATTTGTAAAGTTGATCCAGTTTCGGTTACGATATTTACCCCGCTATTTGTTGTAAATGACTGAGGAGCTATTTCCTCTAAGAAGGGAATATTATTTACAATATTTGGAGTAGAACAATTTAAAGGGGGAACAAAAAACATTTCCTGATTGGCTTGACTTGAGCCTCCCACACTTTGGTAAGCAAATACCGGCTTTGTAGTTCTCACATACATATTTCCATTACTTCCATATTTAGAGCCGTCTATGGCTAAATATTGTCCTGCATTTAATATTGTTGTGCTAATCTCGTTAATAAAAACTTCGGTATTGTCTTCGTGAGCTACAAGTAAAGGTCTTTCTGTGAGGTCTATTCCGTAGCCTCTCACAAAAATATATTTTGTTTCGTCAGTATCTTTATTTCTAATATTTTCTATTGGAACAATTTGGTCAAATCCTAAATCTAAATTATTATTGGCATCGCCATTTGTTCCTCCAAAAGAACCACAGTTAAAAGCAATTGGTTTATTTGCTCGGACTAATGCACCAATTAATCCGTCTTTGTTTGCAATACTATTATCTTCGGTTGCCAGAACATAACTTTGTCCTTTGTTCAACGTAATACTTCCAGGAGCGTTTCCGGCTGTCGGATTATTCATTAAACTCACTCCGGGTTTGATATCATTAAATTCAACCAAAGTATTGTTTTCTGTGGCTAAAATGGATAGAAATGTGTATCTGGCTGGAGTAAAATTTGTTGTTTCAGTATTTGTAAAAGCACCAACTCTAAATTCTTTTCCCAACGCAGATAATCCTTTTGAAACTAATGAACCCGCTTGGTTGTAGTTTCCAGCATTCACTCTTGCAGCAACATAAACTAAACTTTCGGCTTCAATAATAAACCCTTTGTCAGAAAGAGGTGCGTTTAATAAACCGCTACTCGCCATAAGTTGAGTATTGGTTCCTGAGCCTACGTTGTAAACATAAGGGTTGTTTTGTGAAACAGATATATTGGTAATTTTAACCCCAATAGCATTAATTTTAACTTTTACAGGAGTTAGACTTGGTGTGGAAATATATAAGTATTGATCTTGTGCAGCTAGTGAATTTGGACCTGACAAAGGTGGGATATAATGCGTTTTACTAAACTGTGCAAAACAACTTATGGATAAAAATATAAAGAGAAGCAGGCCAATTTTTTTCATCGGATAAAAATAACAATTATTTATTATCTTTTTAACGAAAAATGACCTTTTATTATTTTGCCTTCCCCAAGGTTTAATTGAAACCAATAATCATCTGAAGGCAATTCTTCTCCATTGTATTTGCCGTTCCAATGAGGATTTATGGCATTAATTCCAGTTAGTATTTTGCCATAACGGTTATAAATGGTTAGGGCTGCATTTGGAAATAAATCCAGATTTTTTATTTTCCAAATATCATTATAACCATCACCATTTGGAGTAAAAAATCGCGGATAATCTAAAACATAAACTGTAAAAGGAATTGATAATCCACATCCGTTTTTATCGTTTGCATACGCTAGATATTTTCCGGGAGCAATTCCTGTAAATAACGGATTATCTTGAAAGTAAGAGCCATCAAGCGAAAATTCATAGTTGTCGCCAATGCCAGAATATTGCAATAAAACTGAATTTTCGTTTCCATCAAAATCATTAACGGTAGCACCGGTAATTGTGGCAATTCCAGAGCTTGTAACGGTAAATTTTTTTACAGCCGTACAACCATCAGCATTTGTAACCGTAACCGAATAGTTGCCAGCTACAGTTATTGGAATACTATTTGTTGTCGCTCCGGTATTCCATAAATAACTCGAAAAACCTGAAGCAACACTTAAATTAGTGGTGGAACCTACACAAACAAAACCGGTTTCGTCTTGAAAATCTGGCGGAATAAATGTGTTCACAACAAGAGTTACAGGAACAATTCCATAACAATCTGGGCCGTTTACAATTCGAGCTTGAATAATTTGTTGGTTTGGAGTGGTGTTTTTAAAAATAGTAGCCAAAGGATTTTTTTGCGAAATAGCATCTGTTGTATTTAAATAATATTCGACAATCATTCCAGCAGGTAAACCACTCAGAATTTGTGGTGTGACTTCAGCATTCAAATCAAACTGATATAATCCATCTTGTACCGCATCTTCATCACAGGTTGTAATGGGACTTTGAGGGGAAATTGAATTATTTGCAATTTTTAAATTTAATTGAGCATAATTGGCACAGCCAAATGTATTGGTAACTCTGGCAAAAAGGGTTGGAACTGATAGTTTGTTGGTATAAGTTGTAGGAGTCAGAATTGGATTTAATTTTCCTTGTGCATCTGCTAAAGATTCGTAATATTCCACTGGACTTAAAGTAGCGTCATTATTTTTAATACTGTTATCCATTCTTGTTAGATTGAAAATAGAAATGCCATCGCCATTGTCATCACATTGCGCTAGAGTTGTATCCGATAAAATAATTTCAGGAGCATATTCTAATTTTATCTCGTCAATCGCCAAACAAGTTGCTGGTGTAAAAATCACTTCTACTTTGTAAGTTCCGTTATCATTGATATTCAAACTTGGGCTTTTTTCTAAAGGAAGTAATACTCCATCTTTATACCATTTATAATCATAACTTGCTGGTAGTTGTGTGTCAATTGTGTAGCTTTCGCCAAAACAAATTGGATTGCTTGTTGCAATTCGATCCGAGCCTAAGTCAATTTTTGGAGAAAAACTTCCTGCTTTAAAAAACACAGCAGAATCGTAATATTCATTAAAATCATTTGCAATCACTAATTTAATATGATAACTTTTTCCAGCAATTACTGGTGTTTGAGCATTCATTATGACGGTTTGCCCCGCAAAATTTATTGGACTTGAAGCAGTATTAAAACCATTGAAATAATTCTCGTTTACTGCAGGGCAACCATTATAAATTCCCGATGGAAGTATCGTAGGATGAATATTTGTAGAAGAAACCGGTGTTTGGGTTCCAGGAATTACAGCCAGATTATCGTAAACCGAACCTGCTGTATTTTCCTTAATTAAAAATGCAAATCCATCGGTGAAACGGCACGAACCCGTATCGGCATATTCAGTAGAAGCAAATATATAATCAAAGCTTAAGAAGTTAGTCAATGGAATAAAATCAAATTCCAAAACTGTTGCTGTTATCGAGTTAACTCCCAATATTTGATTCAAATCCGAATCACCAGGCCAATCATAATTATCGTAACCTTTATCTCCATTATATGGGCCAATTGCCTTTTTTGCATTCTGAGTACTCAATACAACCCCTTCTGCAAAAGGGAAACTACCGCCAGCATTAGTAAAATAACCATAACTATTTTGACCAATGGTAGAAGGATCTCCCGTAGCAGAAAAATTAGAAACCGTTGCACAGGAGCTATTTACTAATACATTTTCGACAAGTTGTTGTGCTGTGTAAGAGTCATCAACGGTGATGTTTTGTGCAGATACCGTTAAAGTATTGCAGTAAATTAAGCAAAAAAACAGAATTGTTTGTCCCCATTTCATAGTTGTACAAAGATACTACAAAACTATATTTTTTTAAAACATCAAATTTCAGGCATAAAGAATTACTGAACTCAATCCTTTTCTACATAAAAAGAACTCTATTTATGTATTCAATTTTGGATTAACTTGTGATATTAATGTAAATTTGTTTAAAATTATTTCAAAATGAGTCACGAGCAATTAATGGTTTTCAAAAAACCTTCTTACCCCATAAATTCTTCCTTTTTGGACTACTTGGAGCGATTTGATCGAGTGTCAAAAGTTTCAATATATTATGATGATTTATTGCGTTTTACAGGTTCTATAACTGTTTTTGATAAAAATGAAGTCGATACTTTATGGATTCGAGTGTATTACAATGAGTTTGAGAGAGCTGAAATCGATTTGAATCTAAAAAAAATATATTCGTATCTTCATTCAGATGGTAATACCGATATCATAAAGTTTTTGAATGTTGATGCTATCGACTATTGCACTTTTGGAAACTCAAAACCCTTTCGAGTTAAAGTAAGAAATATCCTCAACGATAATTACACCTATTTTTATGTAAAAAAAGCGGATGCTTCTCGAGTTTATGGTTTAGAATTAGAACATATTCTTTCGCCAGACAAAATCCATTTTCTGGTTTACAAAGACACTTTAATCGAAGAACATATTATGGGAATTCCCGGCGATGTGTTTATGGAGACACTTCTGCAAAATTGCTCCGAGGTCGAAAAATCACAAATCGCCAAAGAGTTTGTCAAATTTAACGAGCGTTGTATGATTCGACTTTTGGGGGATATGAGAGCGTACAATTATGTTATTGTGCCCATTCACGATTTTGATCAGGTAGTTTTCAAGATACGCCCAATAGATTTTGACCAACAATGCTATGAAGGAAATTTGAAAGTGTATCGTCCACAGTTTTTTAAAGAAAATTATCCAATGGTAAAATTGGTAAAGGATAAATTAGAAAATAGTTCGATTGAACAGTATAAAAACGAGGAAAGAGCCGCTTTAGCCAAAAGAATTTTTTCCAGTGAAACCCGAGTTAATAAATTATTACATATTATGGGAAATGATACTATTGCTCCGGATAGCCACGTCGAACAATTAAAGTTGGAATTGTATCGATTGACTCATGATATCAATTTTAAGAGAGCAAAATCCATGGGAAATGTGCTCAACTCAGCCTTTGATTTCATAACTCGAAATTACAAAAACATATATATTGTGAATTAATTTTGCAATCAAATACTAAATATCATAGTTTTTGATAGTCTTAGGAACGAATTTCGATTACAGAAATACGAGCCAAGCGTTTTTTTATTGCTGATTGTCTTAACAATAGGAGGCTTTTTATGAGTAGGAGTAGTAGCATCTTTATTGGGGATTTAAATGGTATAATTTCTTTTTATATACAATCTGTTTAATATTTCATTAATGTCTTTTAACTCTTGAGTGAGATATATTGTATGACCGTGAATATCATTGGTCAATTCTAAACCACACATTGAACATTTATATTCTTTAAAATGATTGGTCACATTTCTGGTGGTTATCATTTTATGCCCCAAAACAGAGCACAATATTTTTCTGGAGAAAGCGAATTCTTTTTGGGCAAATGTGTTCATGGTTAGCGAGTTAGAATTGGGATTATAAATATAGAACAACAACGATAAAAACACAAATAAAATCGATTAAATACAATTATTTTCAAAATAATGATATAAAAGATTACAATTTTTAGATTTTTAATATTTAGTTTGAGTTCTTTTTTTGAATGTTACATATAAAAAAAAGCCTCCATTAAGAATTATCTTTTTGGAGGCAATTTTGTCAACTAAATTAAAATTCGAATAAAAATTTTAGTTGCCGGTATTTAATAACTAATTTTTATTTTAAGGATATTAAAGCGTTGGTAAAAGCACTTTATTGATAACATGAATTACTCCATTCGAACATTGCACATCTGTAGCAATAATTGTAGAAATTCTGTTGTTTGCATCTTTAATCTTCGCACCACCAGCCAATTGTATAGTATATTTTTGTGGTGTTTGTAGTGTTGTAACCATTTGACCTTCAGTTAAACTAGCGGCCAAAACATTTCCATTGGCCACGTGATAGGTTAAAACTTTTGTCAAATTTGCAGTGGAAACACTTGCAATTCCACCTGGTGCTAATTCAGTGTTTAAATCTGTAAATGCAGTATTCGTTGGAGCCATAACAGTGTATGGGCCTGCACCAGATAGAATGGTTACAAAATCAGGTTGTCCAGCACTAGTCAATGCGCCTACTAATGAAGTGAAATTTGGGTTTGCAGTAGCGTGTGTTACAATTGTAGGCAATCCAATAACTTTATCCACAACGTGGATTACGCCATTCGAAGCCATAATATCAGCTGTAGTGACAGATGCAGTTCCGTTTAGTTTTACACCAGATCTTAGGTCAACATACATACTCATTGTATTTGTTCCGGAAGCGGCACTTTTGGCCAAAGTTTTTACGTAACCTGTAGTTAAATCTGTAGACATTACTTTTCCACTAACCACGTGATTTAGTAAAATTTGTGTCAAAACGTCTTTAGGAACATCATTCAAAGTTGCATAAGGTGTAGTTTTTAAGAAAGCTACAAAAGCGGCATCTGTAGGAGCAAAAACGGTGAAAGGCCCAGCCCCTTGAAGAGTCGAAGCTAAATCTGCTTTTACTAAAGCTTGAACTAGTATCGATAAATTAGCATTAGTCTGAGCAATCCCTGTTATTGTATTGTCAGCCATAGGTTCATCATCATTATCACAAGAAATTGTGAAAGATGTAATTGCAATTAGAGCAACGATAATTTTGAATTTAAGTAAATTTTTCATGATAGTTTTATTTAATTATTGTTTGTTAATTTTGTTCAAAGATATTTCAAAAAGATTAAACAAAATATTTTTTTATGAAAATTTTAATATTCGTTTGACCGAATTTACTGTAACTAATCCGTTGTAGTACAATTAAATATGATTTTGTTGTTTATTGTTATTTAAAAAAAGTAAAACAAATGTTAGTATTGGCTAATTTGTTTTCAGGGAGTTATTTTGTAAATTTGTAGTTCAGCTATTTTTGGGATAGCGTAATATTATTAATTTAATTCAGTTACATATATATGTATCATTTATTAGAATTGAATAGTTATGACAAATAAACTTTTTATTGGATTTTTATTTTTAGTAAATGTGTCCATGTTTTCTCAGGGAGCCTTTAATAAATTAGACGACAAAGGAAACAAAAACGGACCTTGGAAGGGATTTTATACCGATACCAAAAACCCAAAGTACGAAGGGACTTTTGAGCACGGTAAAGAAATAGGTATTTTTACTTTCTATGATAATACCAAATCGAAAAGAGTAGTTGCTACCAGAGAATTTAATTCCAAAGACAATTCGGCGTACACGATTTTTTATGATCAACTCAAAAATAAAGTCAGCGAAGGCCTAGTTGCCAATAAATTATATGAAGGTCAATGGAAATACTACCACAAAGCCTCAAAAGCAATAATGACTATCGAAAATTACAGCAAAGGAAAGCTCGAAGGTTTGCGCTCTGTTTATTATCCCAACGGAAAAATTGCCGAAGAGATGCTATACAAAAACAACCTTAAAAACGGTTTTTACAAACGATATACTGAATCCGGAATCATCATCGAAGAATCTAATTACAAGAACGATCAGTTTGATGGTTTAGCTATTTTCAGGGATGCCGATGACGGAACGATTGTTTCCAAAGGGAAATTCGTCAATGGAAAAAAAGCGGGTGTTTGGCAGTTTTTTCAAGAAGGAAAATTAGTCAAAGAAGAGAATATGAGTTTTCCTCAAAGTGTTTCGAAGACCAAAAAGAATTAATCTGACTTTCCATTTTCGCAAACTTCAATCTCTAAATTAATAAAGCACTTTGCCACTTTGCACTAAAATTTCATAACAAAAGGTTAATCCTGTTTTATCCACGATTCCTTCCGTAAATCTTTGTAACTTTGCAGCCTTGTAAAATTATAATTATTTCAAAATGAAACGTGTAGTTGTTGGGCTTTCAGGAGGTGTAGATTCGAGTGTTGCGGCTTATTTGTTGCAGCAGCAAGGCTATGAAGTCATAGGTCTTTTTATGAAAAATTGGCACGACGATTCCGTTACAATTTCTAACGATTGTCCGTGGCTCGAAGACAGCAACGATGCTTTGTTGGTGGCCGAAAAATTAAGCATTCCCTTCCAAACCGTTGATTTAAGCGAAGAATACAAAGAGAAAATCGTGGACTATATGTTCAACGAATACGAAAAAGGGCGAACTCCAAACCCTGATGTGCTTTGCAATCGCGAAATAAAATTCGATGTTTTTATGAAAATTGCTTTAAGTCTTGGCGCCGATTATGTGGCAACAGGTCATTATTGCCGAAAAGGAGAAGTTGAAGTCAACGGCGAAAAAGTGTACCAACTTTTGGCTGGAGCCGACAATAATAAAGATCAATCGTATTTTCTTTGTCAATTATCGCAAGAGCAATTGGCAAAATCTTTGTTTCCAATTGGGGAATTAACAAAACCCGAAGTGCGTGAAATCGCTCTGGAATTGGATTTGGTTACCGCCGAAAAGAAAGATTCACAAGGACTGTGTTTTATTGGAAAAGTAAGATTACCCGAGTTTTTACAACAAAAATTACAACCCAAAGACGGATTGATTTTTCAAATTGATGCAGCCAATTCTGTTTATACTTTAGAAAAAGAAACTAATCTTTCTGTAGAAGAAGCATTGGCTTTCGACGCAAAAAAAATAAATTATACTCCAGAAATGGGTAAAGTTGTGGGCAAACATCAAGGCGCACATTATTTCACCATTGGACAACGAAAAGGACTCAATGTTGGAGGAACAACTGATCCTTTATTCATCATTTCCACCAACGTGGAAACCAATTCGATTTACACAGGATTAACAAGTCAACATCCGGGATTGTTCCGAAAAGCGTTGTTCATTGAAAAGTCCGAAGTGCATTGGATTCGCACCGATTTGGCTTTGGCCAATGGCGAAACGATGGAAGTAATGGCACGAATTCGCTACCGTCAACCTTTGCAAAAAGCGACTTTGCACCAATTCGAAAACGGAATGTACGTCGCTTTCGAAGAACCACAATCCGCCATCACCGAAGGGCAATTTGTAGCTTGGTATTTAGACAATGAATTAGTTGGTTCGGGAGTTATTTCTTAGATTCGTATTTTAATTCCAAATTATATATGAGAAAAATATATCTTTTCCTGTTATTAGTTTCCAGTTTTGTTGGCTTTTCGCAAGAAGATGCTTGGGTGTATTTTAAAGACAAACCCAACTCCGCAACCGATTTGGCAAATCCGTTAACCATACTTTCGCAAAGAGCTCTTGACAGACGAACTGCTCAGGGAATTGCTTTGGATGATAAAGATGCTCCAATTTACCAACCGTATATTGATGAAATTACAGCGTCGACAGGAATTACGGTAAAAGCGAAATCTAAATGGTTAAATTGTCTTCATATTCGCGGTTCGGTGGCCGATATAAATGCACTAAAATTATTGTCATCTGTGCTCAAAGTAGATTTTGCAGATAAGACTTTGAATAGTTCTCCCAATAAAACAGCAGCAAAATTAAAATCTAAACCTGTAAATAAAACGATGGAAACTGCTGTAACATTCAATTATGGCATTTCCTCAAATCAAATTCAAATGCTCAACGGACATTTGTTGCATCAATTGGATTACACGGGTTCTGGAAAAATAATAGCGGTTATGGATTCTGGTTTTCCGGGAGTAGATTCGGCACAGCCTTTTCAGAGATTGAGAGACAATAATCAAATTCTTGGCGGATATGATTATATAAATAAAAGTAGTAATTATTATTCCGGTAACAATCACGGAACCTATGTTTTGTCCTCTATGGGAGGTTATGTTGATGGGCAATTAGTAGGGACAGCTCCAGATGCAAAGTATTATTTGTATATTACTGAAGATGCTATTTCTGCCGTTCCATATAACGAAAATCCTGTCGAAGAGTCCAATTGGGTCGAAGCCGCCGAGGAGGCTGATAGGGTAGGAGTTGATATTATTTCTACATCATTAGGCTATTTTGGTTATGATAATCCCAATTATAGTCACACCTATTCAGATATGACAGGAAATTTAGCTTTTGCATCGCAAGGAGCCAATATTGCTTTTGAAAAAGGAATTATTGTGGTGGCTAGTGCAGGTAATGAAGGTCAGGAAGCAGAGCCACACGTGGGAATTCCCGCCGAAGCCAAAAATGTAATAGCAGTTGGTGCAGTACAAGCCAATGAAACCTATGCTTTGTTTAGTTCAATTGGTCCTAGTTATGATTATCGCGTAAAACCAGATGTTATGGCTCAAGGGCAAACAGTAGTTGTATCAGATCCAACTGGAAACATAGTAACTGGAAACGGAACTTCATTTGCTTGCCCCATAACTTCCGGAATGGTGGCTTGTTTGTGGCAAGCTTTACCAGGAAAAAATGCGCAACAAATCAAACAATTAATTCAGCAATCATCGGATAATTTTGCCGAGCCAGCCCTAAAATCAAGACCACAATACGGTTATGGAATTCCAGATTTTAATTTGGCTTTGTCCAGTGGATTATCGGTTACTGCTTATTCAAAAACTGATTTTAGTGTTTATCCAAATCTGACAAGTGATTCCATTTCGGTCAGTTTGTCTAATGATTCAGAGATGAAAACGATTGTTATTTATACTATTTTGGGACAAAAAGTTTTGGAGAAAAACATCGATAATCAATCGCCGACAATTTCTTTGAAATCCTTGAATAGTGGTATTTATTTCTACAAAATTGAATCGAATGCTTTTTCTAAAAGTGGAAAAATTATCAAACAGTAATATGCTAACTTTTCCATGAATACAATCACACAACTTTTCAAAATAAAATATCCAATTATTCAAGGTGGAATGATCTGGAATTCAGGATATAAATTAGCAAGTGCAGTCAGTAACGCTGGTGGTTTGGGATTGATTGGCGCGGGTTCGATGTATCCCGAAGTATTGCGAGAACACATTCAGAAATGCAAAAAAGCTACCGATAAACCTTTTGGTGTAAATGTGCCAATGTTGTATCCCAACATCGAAGAAATCATCAATATTATTGTCGAAGAAGGGGTGAAAATTGTTTTTACATCGGCAGGAAATCCAAAAACTTGGACTTCTTTTTTGAAGGAAAAAGGAATAATAGTAGTTCATGTTGTTAGCAGTTCGGTTTTTGCATTGAAAGCACAAGATGCTGGAGTGGATGCGGTTGTTGCCGAAGGATTTGAAGCCGGCGGACACAACGGAAGAGAAGAAACGACCACTTTTACTTTGATTCCGATGGTGAAAGAAAAAATCAAGATTCCACTTATCGCTGCTGGAGGAATTGCAACGGGTCGAGGGATGCTTGCTGCGATGGTCCTTGGCGCAGATGGTGTTCAGGTAGGAAGTCGTTTTGCTGCTTCGACAGAATCATCGGCACACGAAAATTTCAAAAATAAAATTTTGGAAACTAATGAAGGCGAGACGCAAGTGACTTTGAAGGAATTGGCACCAGTCCGATTGATCAAAAACAAATTTTACCAAGACGTTCAGGATTTATATAAAAAATGCCCAAATAAAGAAGAGTTAGCTACGTTATTAGGTAGAGCAAGAGCCAAACACGGAATGTTTGAAGGTGATATGGACGAAGGTGAACTCGAAATTGGTCAAATTGCAGGATTGATTCATAAAATAATACCAGCTGCTGAAATAATTGAGGAAATGATTACCGATTATAATTTGGCCAGAAAAGAAGTAGAGAAATTCAATTTCTAATTCCAAATTTTAGTACTTTTGAAAACCTACAATTTTATAAATAATGACTAAAATAAAATTAATTTTAATTCTGGTATTCCTCGCATTGGGGGCGAACCAATCTTACGGTCAAACATACAAATTCAAAACTTCGGGTTTGAGTGTTATGGAAAAAGACCAAAAAGGGAATTGGGGAAAATGGTCTGACTTGAGTTTGGTCAATATTTTAGTAAAATTAGATACCGACAAAAGCCGAATTGTGGTGTATTCTGAGATTATTCAATTGTTTGAAATTATTGATTATATTCCTTTAGAAGAAAACGAAACCGATAGTATTTATACTTTTACTTGCAAAGATAATAATGGTGAAGATTGTACACTTTCGATAATTACCAGGAAACAACAAGACAATCGAAAACAGCTTTACATCAATTATGACAACCGAATTATTGTATATAATATGTCTAATTTCAGTTCATAAATAAAACTACAAAAAAGTCGCTTTAAAGCGACTTTTTTATTAGACATCAGTTTTTTAATAATTGTCAGTAAGTGTTTTCATAAATAAAATAATATCCTTTTTTTCTTTTTCATTCAATTTCAGATTGTCAAAAGGAAGTGTTTGAAATTCCAATTGCATTCCAATACCATTTCCTCCGCCGAGTTCATAAAATTTTAAAATATCTTCTAGATTGGTAAAAACTCCGTTGTGCATATAAGGCGCTGTTTTTGCTATATTTCGGATAGTTGGCGTTTTAAAAGAAAATCTAAATTGTTCGATTTGATTGGTATTGTATCTGCCCAAATCGGAATCTACGACTGAGTTTTTCCAATTAATCGATTTTGGAACACCAATTACTTCCGATTCGGAATTGTTGTACCAAGGCGGAACGGTTCCGTTATACAGCGGAATAAAATGGCAGGAAGCACATTTGGCTTTGCCTGCAAATAAATTGAATCCGTTTTCTTCCTCTTTTGTCAAAGCGACTTTGCCTTTAAAGTAGTTGTCAATTTTAGCATTAAAAGGCATCAAACTTCTCACGTAGCTGGCAATGGCATTTCTTATTTCGAATGGTGTAATCTCTTTTCTATCGGGGAAAGCTTTGGCAAGCAAAGATTTGTAAGCTTCTTGTTGGGTTAATCTTGTTGTGATTTCTTGTGTCGAAAGATTAAATTCATTCGGGTTTTTCATTACTTCTTCAATTTGATTTTCTAAATCTTGAGAACGTAAATCAAAGAAAAAAGATTTTTGAAACGCAGCATACATTAAGGTTGGCGAGTTTCTTGAAGTAGATTGATTGTGCACTTTTACAGTCGAAAACTGGAGCCCATCGGTAAAAGCTTTATCTGCATTATGGCAACTGGCGCAGCTGATAGTGTTATTTTTCGAAAGGTTTTTGTCGTTGAAAAACTGTTTTCCTAAAGCTGTTTTTGCTGCATTAGTTTTAGAATCGGCAAAAGGCGAAAAAGCATCAGGATTCAATCCTTTGCCTTGCATCAAATCAGACAATGTGCCGTTGAATGGTTTTATCCCTTTCGGACTGTCTTTTAAATAATCTTTAAAAGCAATTTCCAGTTCCATGCTCAATGGCATCAAATGATTTTTGATAAAAACCAGACGATTGAAGCTGTTGAAATCATTGTTTTTATTAAGATAATCTTGGCTTTTGGATAAGATTTGGGTAAATTTTTCTTTGTTTTTGACTTCGTTTTTTTTGCAAAAAACAGCAAAATACTGTTGAATTCCCTCAAGCGAATTATTAGTTTCTTGGATGGAAAGAAAAGCTACTGGCGAATCGAAACCCGTGATTCCCATTGTGGCTGTCCTAATAATTTGATGTTGCAATAATTCGTGTAAATGATGATTCTGAATGGGGAAATCTTTCAAATTGTTTTTCACGAAAAGTAAATCTGTTTTTAGGATTTCAATTTCGGATTTCAATTTGGTTAGGTTTAATTCTTCATCGGAGAAAATCACTTCTTCAATGACTTGAAATCCTGTTGGATCATTGACCACATTATCGTCAATTTTTACATCGGGAAGTGCTGGGCCATTTATTCGTCGGCTAAATCCTTGAAAATAATATTCTACAAAAGGTTCTGTTTTTTTGTAGATAGCCCTGCATTTAGAAAATTGAATTTTTGCATCCTCTTTTTTGGTGCATTTCGACAATTGAATCAAAGACGTGTTTAGGGAATCTATTTGTTGATTGACCTTTGTTTTTAAGCTGTCTTCGAGAGTTAGCGGTTCTTTATTGGTACAAGAAAAAAGACTAATTGCAATTACTAAAAAAATATATTGAAATGACTTCATTGTTTTTAATGAAATAAACACCTTATCAATAAGACTGATAAGGTGTTTGTTATAAAATATTTTAAAAAGATGTTTATCTTGGAACGTTTTTCAGTATAACTGTTTGTCCACCAGATTTATAAGATTGTATTGAAGTTGCTTTACTTGGATTTAAATACTTGTCCCCTTCTACCCAAGTGTGAGCGTGAATGTTTAACAAGAATGTACCAGGAACTCCAACATTGTCCGATATATCAGTCATTGCTCCAAATTCCCAAGCTCCTTTTTTAGTTTGATTTGCATTTCCGGCCGGGTTGTATTTGGTATTCAGAATATCGGCATCATTATTTTTCATATTCATAAATGGTTTCTTAACTCCAGTTGCGATGTTGTATAGCCAAATGTAGGAATCGTGAGTAGCTTCTGGGAAGAAAGAATCTCCATCTTCTTGAATATATACGTAGTTTTCAGTTACACAAACGTTGTCAGGATTGATAATATCTTTTCCTTTTACATTTTCACCAGTTGCAGTAACATCTCCATCGGCAACGATTTTTAATTTCCCAACCAACGGATTGGCAGCGTCTAATTTTAATTGGTACATTCTACCCATATATGTTTTCTCGGTAGTTCCGCTTATTCCCGTTGTAACAAAATAGATTTCTCTGTTGTTTACAGCCGAACCTTTTCGGTAATCTAAATCTTCAACTCTGGCAAATTGAATAGATTTTAAAGTAGAATTTAGATTTTCGATTTCTGTACCCGTAAGATTTTTGGCATTAGGAACTTCTACAAACTCTACATCATAAGTACTGTTCCAAGTCATTGCTGTTTCAATTTGGTTCAAATCTTTTCTTCTCAAAGAATAAAGTTTACCATTATCTAAATCACCTACCGTGTTGGAAACATATAAATATACTTGGCCATTTCCTGCATCTTCACCTACAATAACTACTGTTTTTCCAGGATAAGCATTTTTGTTTAAGGGTACATAATTTTCGGCACTCATTTTCCCCATAGCTGGTTTTGTTCTGCTGTTTACTGAAGGACTTGCAGCAGTAATTGGGTCAATTGCGTGACACATTGCATTTACATTTGATTCTCCAGCTGTTAGGAACATTGGGCCAAATCCGTGTTCAGCAGGTGTAGCCATAGTAGCAGAACAAAGTCTAAAACCTCCACCGTCTGTGTTTACAACATATTCTCCTTTTGTAATGTTTAGTTTCTTGTCTAAATACAATCTTGATACAGCCCAAGTGTTTTCGTGGTTATTCAACATAATAAAACCACTTCCGTCAGGATTGTCAATAAAACCTTGACCATCTGGAGCACCTCCATAAACCATATTCCCAGAGTTTGCAATAACATCTTCACTACTAATAAGAGTGTAAATGTCAACTCCCGAGAATTCCGAAAATGTTTTGGCCAAGGCTGGCGTAACTGAACGATTTTTAAATTCTACTGTTGACACTGATTTGTTGTCTTCGTCTTTGTCACAAGACACTAATGATAAACCAACCGCTAATAAGCTAACTAAATAATACTTTTTCATTTTTTTTAAGTTTGATTTTGTTTCGACAAACATAATCTGAAGTTTTTTTTAAGTGATTTTTTTAATATCACCAATTGTTTATATAAAGGTTACCAATTGTTTTTGAAAGTTAATTTATAGTAAGACAGAATTTGATAATCTTTTTTCAGATTAATAGTATAGGTTAAGGTAAGATTAATTTACACCTAAGAAACCTTGTTTTAATACTGTTTTTAAAAATCGAATCCATATTTTTGTATAAATAAAAAGTATGCTATGAAAAAGTTATTATTGTTGTTGTCTTTTGTCGTGATTACTAACGTTCAAGCACAACAACGCCCGAAATTAGTAGTTGGAATTGTTGTCGATCAAATGAAAATGGAATATTTATATCGGTTTTCGGATGATTTTTCTCCCAATGGTTTCAAGCGTTTGATGGATAAAGGATTTGTCTTTCACAATGCCAATTTCAATTATATGCCAACTTACACCGCTCCAGGACACGCTTCCATTTACACCGGAACGACTCCTTCAGTTAACGGAATTGTGGGGAACGATTGGTTTAACAGAAAGTTAGGTAAATCAATGTATTGCACCGATGACGCTTCTGTGAAAACCGTAGGAGACGGAACCGCTAAAGAAGGGGCGATGTCTCCAAAAAATCTGTTAAGTACTACTATTACTGACGAATTGCGATTAGGGACCAATTTTCAAGGAAAAGTAATCGGGATGAGTTTAAAAGACCGTGGCGCTATTTTGCCAGCGGGACATTTTGCGAATTGGGCTTTTTGGTACAGCGGAACAGGTTCGTTTATTTCGAGTACTTTTTACGGTGCAACATTGCCAGATTGGGTAACGGAATTCAATAAAGAGAAAAATTATCTGACTTATATCAATAAAGGTTGGAATTTATTGAAACCCGCTTCCGACTATAACGAAAGTTTGCCAGACGATAATCCGTATGAAGGTAAATTATACAATTCCGACAAACCCGTTTTTCCTTACAATCTAAAACAAATGTATGATAAACATGGTGCCGAAGTAATGCGTTCGACTCCTTTTGGAAATGATTTATTGGCTGATTTTGCCAAAAAAGCCATCGAAAAAGAAGCATTAGGAAAAGACAATATCACTGATTTCCTGACGGTTAGTTTCTCTTCGACTGATTATGTTGGACATATTTTAGGGCCTAGATCAATGGAATTGCAAGACACCTATTTGCGATTAGACCTCACTATTGCTGATTTCTTGGATTACTTAGACAAAACAGTTGGCAAGGATAATTATTTACTTTTCTTGACTGCCGATCACGCTTGTGCCGAAAATGCAGCTCATTTGAAAGATCATAAATACAATGTCAAAAATGTACCATCAAAAGATATTTCGAAAGCAATAAAAGAATTTTCTACAGCAACTTTTGGAGAAAATTTGGTTATTGAATATTCAAATTTTAATGTTTATTTCAACAAGGATGTAATCAAGTCTAAAGGGTTGGAATTAGTTAAAGTAAAACAAGCTTTCAAGGACTTTTTGATGACTCAGGAGCAAGTAAAAAGAGTATATACCGAAGAAGAAATTTTGGCTTCGACAGGAAATGATTATTATTTGAATTTTATAAATAACGGTTATGATGTTTCTCAAAATGGTGATTTGGTCGTATTGGACAAACCGGGTTATATAGAATATGGAGCAACAGGAACTTCTCACGGAACACCTTATGCTTATGACACTCACGCCCCTTTACTTTTCTATGGTTGGAAAATAAAGCATGGAGAAAGTTTCGATAAAAAAGAAATCACTCAAATTGCGCCAACACTAGCACTAAAACTCAAACTTGAAATGCCAAACGGTACAGAAGGCAAGGTTTTGACTGAAGTTTTGGAGGAGAAATAGTTTCTGAAACGAATAATGTTTTTAGATTTGACAACTTTTTAAAAGTTGTCAAATCT
>DAORUG010000026.1:0-27114 GCA_035433125.1 Flavobacterium sp. | reverse complement strand
AACTGTGATGCGTTTTTTGAAGAGAGAAAATTGAGTAAGTCAGAAGAGTGAGTTGTGAAAATAGTTTGCAAATTTATTTCTCGACCTATTCTAAGTATTACTTTGATTAAATTTTTTTGAGCTGCAGGGTAAAGAGTTGCATCTAATTCATCAATCAATAAAAGTCCTCCATCATAATTTTCGTCATCTTGACTAAGTTTTTTAAATGAAAGTAATGCAAGAATCATATGGCCTATATTGTCTTGACCTGCAGATATACCGTGAGAATCGAATGTTTCGGTTGTTGGAGAAAATGAATTCTTGTTATTAGATTTTGTATGAACTGGATTTATAGTTTCTGTTGTTGAAAATATTTCATTATAAATTTGACCATACTCGGTAGCTAATTCAGGTGTTAATGTTTGCAAGCCAAGACGAATATTTCTTTCATTTTCTTGCGCTAACGGCAAGAGCCTTTTTAGACTTAGAAAAATTACTGGTTTAGATGATTTACCACCACCTCTTACTCTACCACCAACATCAATTCTATGTCTGACTTTGCCATTCTCAGTTGTAATCCTTAATGCAGAATCTTTATAACTATCGTCTTGAAAAACAAGTCTATATGTATAAGATCCAGCAATGTCGTGGGTGTCAGAAAATCGAAAAACAGAAGAGTATTTTGTTTCAAAACGGTCATTAAATAATGTCTGATTAGAGTTGCCATATTTAAATACATGTCCAATAATCCCCAGTAGTGAAGTTTTTCCTGTTCCGTTTCCACCTGCTATTACGGTTAGAATACTACCAAAGGTAAAATTTAGATTAGTTAAATGTCGAAAGGTATTAATCTCAATTCTTTTTATATTCATTTTTTTTAGTGTTATTGTTATCGATTCTGAACGGTGCTTACCGCCAACTCCTAAATATTCTCAATTAACTTTCGTATATAAGCCCAAAATGGGTTGTTTGGCAAAACTTCATTGCGTTTTTATTCTTTCAAATATATAAATTCCAACTGAAAATACTGATTAATTTCGATTAAGTTTTTATATCTTTCCCAAAACTAACTCCTTTTGAATCAGTAATTTTACGGGAAACAGTAAAAGGGTGTTTTTTTTTGTATTTTTTTTAGTTTTAGAAGGAATGCTCGTTTTTATAAGCTTCTCGATACAATTTTTCATAGTAAAGCTGCCGCATTACTATTAAAAACCACTCGAAGTGACGGAAAGTGAAGTTGTTTTGTCATTTCGACCAAAGCGAACAGGCGTAACAAATCACATAATGAGAGCAACTAATGAGATTCCTCCTGCGTCGGAATGACAAAGTTATGGTGTGTTTATCCTTTACTTAATTGCATTGTCTCGTTTGGCGGGAAACAGCAAAAAAGCAATCTTGCAAACTGTAATTCTTTTTCGTAAATTTGCACTCCAATAAAAGGAACAAGAATATGTTAGATAGACTTCAATATGTAAAGCAGCGTTTCGACGAGATTTCGGATTTGGTAATTCAACCCGATGTGATTGCCGATCAAAAGCGTTATGTGCTACTGAACCAGGAATACAAAAGCATCAAAGCTTTGGTGGAGAAAAGAGAAGAATACATTTTAGTTTTAGCCAATATTGATGAAGCTAACGAAATCATTGCTGACGGAAGCGATGCGGATATGACCGAAATGGCCAAGATGCAACTCGACGAAGCCAAGGAACGTTTGCCTCAATTAGAGGAAGAGATTAAGTTTATGTTGATTCCGAAAGATCCTGAAGATGCCAAAAACGTGATGGTGGAGATTCGTGCCGGAACGGGTGGGGACGAAGCTAGTATTTTTGCAGGTGATTTGTTCCGTATGTACACCAAATATTGTGAAGGAATGGGTTGGAGAACTTCGGTTGTGGATATGAACGAAGGAACTTCGGGCGGTTTCAAAGAGGTGATTTTTGAAGTTACCGGCGAAGATGTTTACGGTACGTTGAAGTTTGAAGCGGGTGTTCACCGTGTGCAACGTGTGCCACAAACGGAAACTCAGGGACGTGTTCACACCTCGGCAGCCACAGTTATGGTGCTTCCGGAAGCCGAAGAATTTGATGTACAAATTGATATGAACGATGTTCGTGTGGATTTCTTTTGTTCGTCAGGACCTGGTGGACAATCGGTAAATACTACAAAATCGGCGGTTCGTTTGACGCATATTCCAACCGGATTGGTGGCGCAATGTCAGGATCAAAAATCGCAACATAAGAATAAAGACAAAGCCTTAATCGTTTTGCGTTCTCGTTTGTATGAAATGGAATTGGCCAAAAAACAAGCTGAAGATGCTACCAAACGTACTTCGCAAGTGAGTTCGGGTGACCGTTCGGCCAAAATTAGAACCTACAATTATGCACAAGGTCGTGTGACGGATCACAGAGTAGGATTGACGTTGTACGATTTAGGAAATATTATGAATGGTGACATTCAGAAAATTGTTGACGAATTGCAATTGGTGAACAATATGGAGAAGTTGAAAGAAGCTAGTGAGGTTTTTTAAACAATAAAGTTATTTTACTCTTGAAACCATTAAGAAAATTAAGGTTCATTAAGACTAAAAACTTAATTTTCTTAATTCTCTTAATGGTTAAAAAATATTTTTTGTTAGCTTAGCGGAAAGATTTATTAAAAAGAAGTATCAAGAAATGTCAATCTAAAAAAGGTTGGCATTTTTTTTAATACTTTGTGTACTTTGCGAAAAACTTTGCGAACTTTGCGGTTAAACACACAACGATGACAACTAAAGAACTTATCGACCAAATCAAAATCAAGAAATCGTTCCTCTGCGTAGGACTGGACGTTGATTTGAATAAAATTCCAAAGCATTTATTAGAACTCGAAGATCCGATTTTCGAATTCAACAAAGCGATTATTGATGCCACACACGATTTGGCGGTTTCCTATAAACCCAACACGGCTTTTTATGAAGCCTATGGCATAAAAGGTTGGATTTCTTTGCAAAAAACCATCAATTACATCAACGAAAATTATCCAGACATCTTCACGATTGCCGATGCCAAACGAGGTGATATTGGGAACACTTCGTCAATGTATGCCAAAGCTTTTTTCGAAGATTTGAATTTTGACAGCGTGACCGTGGCGCCTTATATGGGGAAAGATTCGGTGGAACCTTTTTTGGCTTTTGAAAACAAACACACCATTATGTTGGCTTTGACTTCTAATGAAGGTGCTTTTGATTTTCAGACTTTAAATGTGGACGGAAAAGAATTGTACAAACAAGTTTTGGAAACCTCAAAAACCTGGAAAAATTCGGAAAACCTGATGTATGTTGTGGGAGCGACCAAAGCGGAATATTTCACGGAGATTCGGAAGATTGTTCCGGATAGTTTCTTGTTGGTTCCCGGAGTTGGTGCGCAAGGCGGAAGTCTTCAGGAAGTTTGTAAATACGGAATGAATGCTAATGTTGGCTTGCTGATTAATTCTTCGAGAGCGATTATTTATGCTTCGAATGGAACTGATTTTGCCGAAAAGGCTAAGGAAGAAGCGTTGAAGATGCAAGAGGAGATGGAAGGCATATTAACCCCCTAACCCCCTAAAGGGGGAACAAAAGGAATTGATAAAAAATCTTAGATTTTGATAAACTACATCATATATAAAAACGAAAACACCGATCAGTGGGTGACTTTTGTCCACGGGGCTGGCGGTAGTTCGTCTATATGGTTCAAACAAATTCGGGATTTCAAAAGCCAGTACAATGTTTTGTTGCTGGATTTGCGAGGTCATGGAAGTTCAAAATCTACATTGAAAAATGCTTTCCAAAAAAAATATACTTTCGAGTCTATTGCCAACGATGTTCTGGAAGTTATCGACTATCTGAAAATTGAAAAATCACATTTTGTTGGGATTTCACTTGGCACGATTCTCATTCGACAATTGGCCGAAATGCACCCCGAGCGAGTACAAAGCATGATTCTTGGTGGAGCTATTTTGAAGATGAATTTCCGTTCTCAAATCCTGATGAAATTGGGGAATACTTTTAAATATGTGTTGCCTTATTTGGTGTTGTACAAGTTTTTTGCCTTTGTGATTATGCCTAAAAAAAGTCACAAGCAATCGCGATTGCTTTTTATTAATGAGGCCAAAAAGTTATACCAAAAAGAATTCATCAAATGGTTCAAACTCACCGCCGAAATCAATCCAGTACTCAAATGGTTTCGGCAAGTAGAATTGGATATTCCAACGCTTTATGTTATGGGAGAAGAAGATTATATGTTTTTACCATCGGTAAGATTGGTAGTCGAAAAGCACTTTAAATCATCCAAATTATTTGTAATTGAACAATGCGGTCATGTGGTCAATGTAGAACAACCCTTGGTTTTCAACAATCAAGTCCTGTCGTTTATTGGTTTACTAAAATAAAAAAAATGTCCCACAATCTGCGAGACATTTTTTTAACTAACTAACCAAAACCAAAATAATAAATAACCAGTTTATTACTCTGCAAAGATCGGGCAGTTTTTGAAGTTTTGCTGTTAATGATATGTTATTAGTTTGTTGGATATACGTTAAGTTTTCTTTTGAAGGAAAGTGTTTATTTCAAGTTTTAGAAATAAATATAATTTAAGCAGTTGTTATTTAAATAATTACGATTTATTTCCCAGTAATTTATTTTGTTAAAGCCTTGTGAAATAAAAATGGTTTTTTGGATAAGGAAATCATTTTTAGCATTCTCTTTTGATAAAATACGACCAAAAAAAAGTCCCGCAAAATTGCGAGACATTCTTTTAACTAACCAAAACCAAAATAATAAATAACCAGTTTATTATTCTACAAAGGTCAGACTATTTTAGACTCAAAGCTGTTAATGATATGTTATTACTTTGTTGTAGTTGCGTTAACTTTTAGTAAAACACGACCGTTTTATTGTCATAAACCATTGTTTTTCGCTCAGCGTGAAGTTTTATGGCTCTTGCCAAAACGATGCGTTCCAAATCGCGACCTTTCATGATAAAATCATCAATAGAATTAATGTGCGAAACACGAGTAATATCTTGCTCGATAATTGGGCCTTCATCCAACTGTTCTGTTACATAATGACTCGTAGCTCCAATAATTTTCACCCCTCTTTTGAAAGCCGAATGATAGGGTTTTGCACCCGGAAAAGCTGGCAAAAACGAATGATGAATATTGATGATTTTGTTTTCGTAAAGTGAAATCAAATTGGGAGTGATGATTTGCATGTAACGCGCCAAAACAATAAAATCTATTTCGTGTTTTTGGAGCAATTCGATTTGTTGTTTTTCACCTTCTGCTTTGTTTTCTTTGGTAAAAGGAATACAGTAAAACGGAATTTCAAACCGATTAGCAACCGACCTTAAATCCTCGTGATTGCTCACAATTAAAGGAATTTCAACATTAAATTCTCCAGCGCTGTAACGCCCCAAAATATCAAATAGACAGTGATCGTATTTTGAAACAAATAAAGCCATTTTAGGTTTTATATTTTTAGGATGAATTTCCCAAGCCATCTTAAAATCAACTGCGATAGATTGCTCAAAAACATGTTTTATAGCCGTCAAATTGCTGTTTGGATTCGTAAGTTCACATTCCAATCGCATAAAAAATACATTCTGCTCGACATCGACATGTTGGTCAATATAAATTATATTTCCTTCAACTCTAACAATAAAATCAGTCACTGCGGCAATAATTCCTTTTTGGTCTTCGCAATGAATCAGTATAATAATTTTTTGCATACTATTTTTATTTGTAGCTAATCCTGCTGTACATTTCAAGTCCTCACTTTATAAAGTGTTTTTCTAAGTCCTAAAAAGAGCTTCCTTTGGTCGCTTTTTTCTGTCAAGAAAAACAACTTTCTAAAGTTCCGGGCTTTCCATTTCCATCAGGGCTAGACAATCCGTACCTTAATAATTTTCCTCAAAACTAAACTTATTTTTCATAATAAATAACACATTATGATAATTTGTAGTCATTCTAATTTTCAATAATTTATATTTAAAAATTTACGTAAATTGCACACATAAATTATCATATTCACAAAAAAATGGAAGTCGTAAAGCCTTATATTCCTGTCAATAAAGTTCGAATTGTAACTGCTGCATCACTTTTTGATGGTCACGATGCTGCAATCAATATTATGCGAAGAATTATTCAGTCCACAGGTGTTGAGGTCATTCATTTAGGCCACGACCGAAGCGTTGAAGAAGTGGTAAATACAGCCATTCAAGAAGATGCCAATGCTATTGCCATGACTTCGTACCAAGGCGGTCACAATGAATATTTTAAATACATGCGTGATTTACTTTGCGAAAAAGGAGCTTCACATATCAAGATTTTTGGCGGTGGAGGTGGTGTCATTCTTCCTTCTGAAATTGCCGATTTGCAAGCGTATGGAATTACCAGAATTTATTCGCCAGACGATGGTCGAGCAATGGGATTGCAAGGAATGATTAATGATTTGGTGCAACAATCCGATTTTGCTATAGGTGATACATTGCATGACGAAATCAATCATTTGGAAGAGAAAAATCCAAAAGCAATAGCCCGAATTATTTCTTCAGCGGAGAATTTTCCAGAAGTTGCCGCTGCAACATTAGATAAAATTCATAAAATAAATACCGATTGTAAAACGCCTGTTTTGGGTATTACCGGAACTGGTGGTGCTGGAAAATCTTCTTTGGTTGATGAATTGGTACGTCGTTTTTTAATTGATTTTCCAACAAAAACTATCGGAATTATTTCGGTTGACCCTTCCAAACGGAAAACTGGTGGAGCTTTGCTTGGAGATAGAATTCGGATGAATGCCATCAATAATTCTAGAGTTTATATGCGTTCTTTGGCAACACGACAATCTAATTTGGCTTTGTCAAAATACGTTGCCGAAGCGATTCAGGTTATTAAAGCGGCGAAATACGATATTATAATCTTAGAAACATCAGGAATTGGACAATCCGATACTGAAATTACAGAACATTCGGATGTTTCTCTTTATGTAATGACGCCCGAATTTGGCGCAGCAACCCAATTGGAAAAAATCGATATGCTTGATTTTGCCGATTTGGTGGCGATTAATAAATTCGATAAACGCGGTTCTTTGGATGCTTTGCGCGATGTAAAAAAGCAATACCAAAGAAATCATAATCTTTGGAACACGGATTTAGATTCGTTGCCGATTTTTGGAACCATTGCCTCTCAATTTAACGATACGGGAATGAATACCTTGTACAAAGCTGTTTTGGATAAAATTCAAGAGAAAACCAATTCTGATTTGAAATCTACTTTTGAAATTTCAGACGAAATGAGTGAAAAAGTCTTTGTGATTCCGCCACACCGAACCCGCTATTTGTCTGAAATCGCAGAGAATAATCGGAAATATGATGCGACGGCTTTGACTCAAGTGGAAGTTGCTCAAAAATTATATGGGATTTTTAAAACCATAGAATCTGTAGAAAATGTCAAACTGAGCTTGTCGAAGTTTGGTTTAAATGAAGAAGGGCTTCGACAAGTTCAGCCTGACAAAGAAGCATTTTTAGATTTGTTGATCCATCAATTCGACACAGTAAAAATGGATTTGGATCCTTACAATTGGGAAATAATTCTCAGTTGGAACGAGAAAATTAATAAATACAAAGAGCAGTTTTACACCTTTAAAGTTCGAAACAAAGAAATCAAAATTGAAACTCACACCGAATCGCTCTCGCATACTCAGATTCCGAAAATAGCTTTGCCAAAATATCAAGCTTGGGGCGATATTTTGCGTTGGAATTTACAGGAAAATGTGCCAGGAGAATTCCCATTTACAGCAGGATTGTATCCTTTTAAAAGAGAAGGTGAAGATCCATCAAGGATGTTTGCTGGAGAAGGAGGACCCGAAAGAACCAATAAACGTTTTCATTATGTGAGTGCCGGTTTGCCAGCGAAACGACTTTCTACCGCTTTTGACAGCGTGACTTTATACGGAAATGACCCTCATATTCGTCCTGATATTTACGGAAAAATCGGGAATGCCGGAGTTTCTATTTGTTGTCTGGATGATGCCAAAAAATTGTATTCCGGTTTCGATTTGGTCGATGCCATGACTTCGGTGAGTATGACTATTAATGGGCCAGCACCAATGATGTTGGGCTTTTTTATGAATGCTGCTATCGATCAACGATGTGAAATTTACATCAAAGCAAACAACTTGGAAGAATCTGTAGAAGAAAAAATAAAATCAATTTACAAGAAAACAGGAACAGAACGCCCACAATATCAAGGCGATTTGCCCGAAGGGAATAATGGTTTGGGGTTGCTACTTTTGGGTGTGACTGGAGACCAAGTTTTGCCTTTGGATATTTATAATGAAATAAAAGCCAAAACACTTTCGAAAGTTCGGGGAACAGTTCAGGCAGATATTTTAAAAGAAGATCAAGCCCAAAATACTTGTATTTTCTCGACAGAATTTGCCTTGCGATTAATGGGAGATGTTCAGGAATATTTTATAGCGAAAAAGGTGCAAAACTTTTATTCGGTTTCTATTTCGGGTTATCATATTGCCGAAGCTGGTGCCAATCCGATTTCACAGTTGGCTTTCACGCTTTCGAATGGTTTCACTTATGTGGAATATTATTTGAGTCGTGGAATGAAAATCAATGATTTTGGGCCTAATTTATCCTTCTTTTTCTCGAACGGAATTGATCCAGAATATGCTGTAATTGGTCGGGTGGCACGAAAAATTTGGGCGAAAGCCATGAAAAATAAATATGGTGCCGATGAACGAGCGCAAATGCTCAAATACCACATTCAGACTTCAGGTCGTTCGCTTCACGCACAGGAAATCGATTTTAATGATATTCGGACCACTTTGCAGGCTTTGTATGCCATTTATGACAACTGTAATTCCTTGCATACCAATGCTTATGACGAGGCGATTACCACGCCAACCGAGGAAAGTGTGCGTCGGGCGATGGCCATTCAGTTGATTATCAATAAAGAATTAGGTTTGACCAAAAACGAAAACCCCATTCAAGGTTCATTCATTATCGAAGAACTGACCGACCTAGTTGAAGAAGCGGTTTTACTAGAATTTGACCGAATTACGGAACGTGGTGGAGTTCTTGGTGCGATGGAAACGATGTACCAAAGAAGTAAAATTCAAGAAGAAAGTTTGTATTACGAAACTTTGAAACACACAGGCGAGTTCCCAATTATTGGTGTAAACACGTTCTTGAGTTCCAAAGGTTCACCAACCATAATTCCTGCCGAAGTGATTCGAGCCACCGAAGAAGAAAAGAAATATCAAATCAAGATGCTGGAAAATTTGCATCAATCTAATCCGGATAAAGTAAACGAACATTTAGATACTTTACGTCAAGCAGCCATCAAAAACGAAAACTTGTTTGAATATTTGATGGAAGCGACGAAAGTTTGTTCGTTAGGGCAAATCACGAACGCATTGTTTGAAGTGGGTGGACAATATCGAAGAAACATGTAAGCAGAGAATCGCTTATCTCGATTTTTAGCATAATCTCTTTTTATTTTTAAAAACCTATTTATTTTAATTATCTGTTAGTCAAGTATTTGTATATTTATTTTTGATATTATTCAATTTATTTTCATCAAATACAATAAAAAAATGTATTTTGGTTTGATTTTTGAAAATACCTACTCGAACTCATTAAATATTAATATTATGAAAAAAATTATCACACTTTTTGCCGTTATCGGAATGCTTAGTTTACAAAGTTGTACAGGACCAGAAGGGCCTCAGGGAATACCAGGTGAAGATGGTTTAATTGGGACTGTTTATGAAAATACATCTAGCAATTATTTTAATTTCACATCTGATAAGAATTATAAAGTGAGATATACATTCCCCAAATCATTATATGATTCTGATGTAATTTTAGTTTATCGATTAGGTGGCGTCGATAATGGAAAAGCTATTTGGGAATTTTTACCACAAACCTATTATTTTGATAATGGCACAAGAGATTATTCTTACAACTTCAATTTCACTTATAATTATGTTGATATTTATTTGAGTGGAAATGATTTAGGGACTGTTCCTGCAGAGTATAGAATACAACAAATTTTTAGAATTGTTGTAGTGCCAGCTGATTTTGCAACTACAGTAAATAAAAATAGTTATTTGGATGTTATTAGTAAATTGAATATTAAGGAAAGTCAAATACAGGAAATTAAATTATAATTGGGTTAATTTAAAGCATAAAAAAAGGAAATCGAGAGATTTCCTTTTTTTATGTATTATTTCGAAGAAGTTTTTTCACTCATTTTCAATGAAACTATAATTCCGATGAGGAGCGAAAGCGCGATGAAAGCCAAGGAAGCCCATTCGGGTACTACATAAAAATCATGAAGTAGCATTTTTAGTCCAACGAAACTCAAAATAGCGATAAGGCTGTATTCGAGATGGGCAAATCTGTTAAGCATATGGGATAAAAAGAAATACATGGAACGTAAGCCCAAAATGGCAAAAATATTGGAACTAAATACTAAAAATGGGTCTGATGTTATGGCTAAAATTGCCGGAACACTGTCAACTGCAAATATAACATCCATTACTTCAATGACTACTAATGCTACAAATAGTGGAGTGGCTGCCGTAATGTGTTTTCTTTGGACGAAAAAATGTTCTCCGTCGATGTGCGTTGTTACGGGAATTATTTTCCGTAATGTTCTATAAACAAAAGATTTTTTGGGTTCAAATTTATCATCTTCTTTTGAAAACAGCATTTTAACTGCTGTGAAAATTAAAAAAGCCCCAAAAATATAAGTCGTCCAACTGAATTTATGAATCAGCAGCACACCAAAATAAATCATCAATCCTCTAAAAACAATGGCGCCTATAATTCCCCAAAACAAAACTCGGTGTTGGTATTTTTGTGGGATTCTAAAGGAAGAAAAAATGATGGCGATGACAAATATATTATCTACACTAAGCGATAATTCTATTAAATACCCCGTTATGAATTTCATTGAAGCCTCTATTGGCTTTAACGCATCTGGATTTGCAATATAATTATTGCCATAAAGCCAATAAATTACTCCAGAGAACAGAAATGATATGGTTACAAATATGCCAGTCCATTTTCCAGCTTCTTTAGAACTAATAATATGTGGCGTTTTGTTGAAAACACCTAAATCAAGTGCTAGGAATATTAAGATAGCCGCTATGAATGATATCCAGACAATCATGTTTTTTTGATTTTGTATTGTTGATTATGCAAAGATACCTTTTGGTGTTGATATAAAGAATAATATTATGATTTTGCAACATAAAAAAAGTGCTTCCATTTCTGAAAGCACTTTTGATTTATAATTGGATAAAATTACAAAGCTGATTTTACAGTTTTGATAATTCTAGCAGCAATTTTGTATGGGTCACCGTTAGAAGCTGGTCTTCTGTCTTCCAACCATCCTTTGTATCCTTTTTGAACAGTGATTAATGGAATACGGATTGAACAACCTCTGTCAGAAACTCCATAAGAGAAATCGTGGATAGAAGCAGTTTCGTGTTTACCAGTCAAACGTTGCTCGTTGTAAGCTCCGTAAACTGCGATGTGCTCTTCAGTTACAGGACGGAAAGCCTCACAAATTTTATCGTAAGTTTCTTTAGAACCACAAGTTCTCAAAACTTCGTTAGAGAAGTTAGCGTGCATACCAGAACCATTCCAGTCAGTATCTCCTAGTGGTTTTGGGTGGTATTCAATATAGTAACCATATTTTTCAGTCAAACGATCTAATAAGTAACGAGCAACCCAGATTTCATCTCCAGCTAATTTTGCTCCTTTTGCAAACAATTGAAATTCCCATTGTCCACAAGCTACTTCTTGATTGATTCCTTCAAAATTAAGACCAGCAGCAATACATAAATCAGCATGCTCTTCAACTAATTTTCTTCCGTGAGTATTTTTTCCTCCTACTGAACAGTAGTACATTCCTTGTGGTGCAGGGTAACCTCCAACAGGGAAACCTAGAGGTAATAAAGTTTTTGTATCCATAATGAAATACTCTTGTTCGAAACCAAACCAGAAATCACCATCGTCATCAATAGTAGCTCTACCATTTGAAGCGTGTGGAGTTCCGTCAGCATTCATAACTTCAGTCATTACTAAATATCCGTTAATACGTGTTGGATCTGGATAAATTGCAACAGGAACCAACATACAGTCAGATGAACCACCTTCTGCTTGTCTAGTTGATGAACCGTCAAAAGACCAGTTTCCTATTTCTTCTAATGTTCCTTGAAAATTTTCGTGTTCTTCTACTTTAGTTTTACTTCTAAGATTTTGAGTTGGTTCGTATCCGTCTAACCAAAGGTACTCTAGTTTAATTTTTGCCATAACAATATAAATTAATTAAGTGTTGTTTTATTATTATGCAAATATAAATTAAAAGTATTATTAGTGTAAAACAATGGGGTGTAAATTAATTGTATGATGTTATTTTTGTGAATACCCTATAATTATATGGGTAATATTGTAAAATTAAAATTTTTTATATGCTAAAATTAATAATTACCTTTGTTAAAAATTATCGAAATTATGGCAACATTACGTTTTCAAGCTTTAAACGAAGCTTCTACGAGAAAACCAGTCCATTTTGAGGAGACTGACAGGAAATCAATTATTTTTGGTTCGAATGTTTTTAATGAAAAAGCGATGAAGCAATTTTTGACTTCGGATGCTTTAAAAGCAGTACAAGGTGCTGTTCTGAATGGAACAAAAATAGATAGAAAATTAGCTGATTATATCGCTATGGGTATGAAAGAGTGGGCTTTATCAAAAGGTGTGACTCATTACACCCATTGGTTTCAGCCCTTAACAGGAACTACAGCCGAAAAACACGATGCTTTCTTCGAAACTTCGTATGATGGTAGCGATCCTGTCGAAAAATTTGGTGGCGGACAGTTAGTTCAACAAGAGCCCGATGCGTCTAGTTTTCCAAATGGAGGCATTAGAAACACATTCGAAGCAAGAGGTTATACCGCTTGGGACCCAACATCTCCAGCGTTTATTTATGGTACCACTTTGTGTATTCCAACGGTTTTTATTTCTTATACAGGAGAAGCATTAGACAATAAAATTCCATTGTTGAGAGCTTTATCTGCCATTGATGAAGCTGCAACCGATATTTGTAAATATTTTGACAAAAATGTAAAAAAAGTTACAGCAACCCTCGGATGGGAACAAGAATATTTCTTGGTTGACAGTGCTTTAGCCAATTCTCGCCCCGATATTTTGATGACGGGAAGAACTTTGTTAGGTCATACTTCTGCCAAAGGACAGCAATTAGACGATCATTATTTTGGTTCTATTCCAACTCGTGCTTTGACTTATATGCGAGATTTAGAGCAAGAATGCATGTTGCTCGGAATTCCTGTAAAAACGCGTCATAATGAAGTTGCTCCTAACCAATTTGAGTTGGCACCCATTTTCGAAGAAACCAACTTAGCTGTCGACCACAATTGCTTGTTGATGGATGTGATGCAAAAAGTGGCCGAGCGTCATGATTTAAAAGTCTTATTACACGAAAAACCATTCAAAGGAGTAAACGGTTCAGGAAAACACAACAACTGGTCGTTAGCCACGGATACCGGTGTTAACTTGTTGAGTCCTAGTAAAACTCCAATGAGTAATTTGCAATTTTTGGCTTTCTTTATCAACACCATCAAAGCGGTAAATGATTATGAAACTTTATTGAGAGCTGCCATTGCAACCGCCAGTAACGATCATAGATTGGGTGCCAATGAAGCACCACCGGCTATTATTTCAGTCTTTATTGGAGAACAATTGACCAAAGTTTTAGCCGAATTAGAGGGCGTAACCGACGGTAAATTATCGCCAGAAGAAAAAACCGATTTAAAATTGAATGTGGTGGGGAAAATTCCAGAAGTTATTTTGGATAACACCGACAGAAATAGAACTTCGCCATTTGCCTTTACAGGAAATAAATTCGAATTCAGAGCTGTAGGTTCTTCTGCCAATTGTTCCAATGCAATGACCACTTTGAATACCATCGTTGCTAAACAATTGAAAGATTTCAAAATTGAAGTAGATGCTTTGATTGATACCAAAGGATTGAAAAAAGATGAAGCTATTTTCAATGTTTTAAGAGAATACATCAAAGTTTCTAAAAAAATACTTTTTGAAGGCGATGGTTACAGCGAAGTTTGGGAAAAAGAAGCTGCCAAAAGAGGTTTGAGCAATTTCAAAACCACTCCCGAAGCTTTGAAAGCTAGAGTTTCTAAACAAGCTTTGGATTTATTTTCAGAATTGGGAATCTTGAATCACGTAGAAATGGAAGCTCGTTATGAAATTGAATTGGAAGAATATACTAAGAAAATTCAAATCGAAGGCCGAGTTTTGGGTGATCTTTCTATCAATCATGTTGTCCCGACTGCTATTCGTTATCAAAATACTTTGATCGAAAATGTGAAAGGTTTGAAAGATATTTTTGGAGATGAGTTTAAAACATTGGCTAAAGAGCAAATAATTCTTATCAAAGAAATTTCTGGACACATCGAAGGAATTAATTCCAAAGTGGAAGCGATGACTAATGAAAGAAAAAAAGCCAACCATTTGGAGAATGCTCAAGCTATGGCCGAAGCGTATTGTGATAAAGTGAAGCCTTATTTCGAACAAATCAGAAATCACTGCGACAAACTCGAATTATTAGTCGATGACGAAAGTTGGACATTGACCAAATACCGAGAATTGTTGCTTACCAAATAATCAGTTGCTAAGATTCTTAAAATGCCTTTCTAAAGAGAGGCATTTTTTTTATCATATTAAACAAAAAAATCCGTTTCGGTCTGTTCAATCCGTGTCATCTGTGTGCCATTGATTTACTAAATCCATTCCATGTTTGTCACGCTGGAAGCGTCTCATCGCACGAGAGCAACATAACCTAGACGCTTCCAGCGTGACAAATAGCAAGAATGACGCATTGCAAAGCGTGTGACCGCAAAACAGTATAGGCAAAACCCAAAAAAAAGATTTATATTTGCGCCACAACAACACACCTATAAAATGAGTTCAGATTCTAGCAAACGTTATGCACAAAGAGGAGTTTCAGCATCTAAAGAAGATGTGCACAACGCCATAAAAAACATCGACAAAGGATTATTTCCTCAAGCTTTTTGCAAAATTGTACCGGATTATTTAACCAATGATGAAGATTATTGTTTGATAATGCACGCAGATGGCGCAGGAACAAAATCGTCTTTGGCGTATATGTATTGGAAAGAAACGGGCGATATTTCCGTTTGGAAAGGCATTGCGCAAGACGCTTTGATTATGAATATCGACGATTTATTGTGTGTGGGAGCCACCGATAATATTTTGCTTTCATCCACCATTGGAAGAAACAAAAACCTGATTCCTGCCGAAGTCATTTCAGCCATCATCAACGGAACCGAAGAACTGATCAAGGAATTGGATTCTTTTGGCGTAACCATTCATTCAACGGGTGGAGAAACTGCCGATGTGGGCGATATTGTTCGAACGATCATCGTCGATTCAACCGTTACGGCTCGTATGAAGCGTTCTAAGGTGATTGATAATGCGAATATCAAAGCAGGTGACGTAATCGTAGGATTGGAATCTTTCGGTCAGGCTACTTACGAAAAAAGCTATAATGGCGGAATGGGAAGCAACGGATTGACATCAGCACGTCACGATGTTTTCGGTAAATATTTGGCAACCAAATACCCTGAAAGTTACGATTCAGCCGTTCCTGAAGAATTAATTTATTCAGGTCAGGTAAAATTGACCGATGCTGTCGAAAATTCTCCAATCGATGCAGGACAATTAGTGCTTTCGCCAACCAGAACCTACGCGCCAATCATCAAGAAAATATTGGATAAATATTCGTCCAATGAAATTCATGGAATGGTGCATTGCAGTGGAGGAGCGCAAACCAAGATTTTACATTTTGTGCAAAATCTACATATCATAAAAGATAATTTATTCCCAGTTCCCCCATTGTTCCAATTGATTCAAGAGCAATCTAAAACTGATTGGAAAGAAATGTACCAAGTATTCAACTGCGGTCATCGTATGGAAATTTACGTTCCCGAAGCCGTTGCTCAAGACATTATTGCGATTTCAAAATCATTCAATGTCAACGCGCAAATCGTGGGTAGAGTTGAAGCCGCCGATGCTAAAAAACTGACTATTACCAGCGAATACGGTACTTTCGAATATTAAAATGGGTTAATTGATTAAAAGGTTAATTTGTTAATCGATGATTCATTAATTTTTTTTAAGCTTTTAAACCCTTAACCAATTAAACTTTTTTTAAACACTTAACCTTTTCCCTAATGTACGAACTACTTTTTTGGCAATATCAGGACGGAATCTATCTCAACCATCATTTGGTTTACGAAGCCTTGGTCGAACAACAAGAAGTAGAAGGTCTTGAAATTCTTCCCGTGCAAGTAATCCTGAATCGTATTAATTCAATTTTCTCCACTTGGGAAAAAGTAGATGAAAATAGTTGGAAAAACACGAAAGGAAAAGGTGCTTTTCAAGTAAAAACCACGCCACAAAGCATCCAAATCGATTGTTACGGTACCGAAGGTAAAACAATGAATCTGCTAGCCGATACTTTGGAAGAATTCAAATGTCCACTCTACGACCCACAAGTTCCGGTTCGTTACGACGAATTCAACGAATAGATTTTCTTCATTACATACAAATCAAATCAAAAAATCCGTTTAATCTGTGTCATCTGTGGCTAATTCAATAGAAATCGTATGTCAATAAATTATAGCTTCCCACAAAATACAATCCTCGAAGACGACTTTGTTTTGCTTCGTCCATTGCAGGAATCCGATGTAGAAAACTTATTGGAAATCTCTCTCAACGAACCCGAAACTTGGGAATATTCGTTGGTTCGAGCCAACGGAAAAGAAAATCTTACTCATTATATTCAAATTGCTTTAAAAGCTAGAGCCAACCAAACCGAATTTCCTTTCATCGTTGTTGACAAGAAATCAGGAAAGTATGCCGGAAGCACCCGTTTTTACGACATTCAATTGCCGTTCAAAACCCTGCAATTGGGTTACACCTGGTACGGAAAAGATTTTCGCGGAACAGGACTTAACAAGCATTGTAAGTTTCTCCTTTTGCAATTTGCTTTTGAAACCCTCGGAATGGAGCGCGTGGAATTTCGTGCCGACAACAACAATGAGCGCAGCATTGCCGCCATGAAAAGCATCGGTTGCAAAGTCGAAGGTGTGTTGCGAAATCATATGCCAACTTTTGGCAGCGAGGTGCGACGAGACAGTATTATTTTGAGTATTCTTCGCAACGAATGGTTCGATGAAGTGAAAGACAATCTCAAAGCGAAATTGTGACAGTATAAATCATAATTTATAGCACATTTTCCAAAAGTAGAGACGCTTCTTTACTTTTTTAACTCCATTTACTATCCGCCTCATTCTATGGGAACATTCGTTATCAGCAAGCGATTTGATGATCGTTATAAATTTGTATTCACATCCCGAAAAGGGAAAACTATTTTCACGAGTCCTTCGATAGAGCTCAAAATGGAGTGTGAAGATTGTATTGAAGCCATAAAAGCCAATATCGAAAAATACACTTACGTAAAAGCAAGGGCTGCCAACGGAAAGTATTTTTTCAAAATGATGCTTGATGAAACCGTAATCGCTACCAGCCGAAAATACACCACGCCATTATTGCTCGAAAAAGGCATCGATGAAATCATTCGCACTGCAGTAAAATCGGATGTTTTAGATTTTACGATGAATGAGTTTGTATTTCCAGATTAGGGTTTTTTGAGGTTTCTTTCTGTTAGATTATTTTAATGGAAAAGAAAATCCTATGGCTGCCGCTCCAGAAAACTGCTCTACAGAGGGCTGATAATAATAGGTAAATGCAACATCTAAATTATGTTTGGGACCTAATGCCAGCCCAATAGTAAAAGGAATATGCATAACTATTCCATTTTTTTTAATATTAGTATATGGAGTATAGGCCTCAAAAGAACCTATAGAAGCACCAATACCAATTTCAAAATAGGGAGCAACCCAAGGAATAGGAGCAGCAACTCGAGCTTTTCCTCCAAATAAAAAGGCTTTAGAGGTCACTTTGTAATTTGGTTGGTCTTGTTGATAAGCGTTTTTATCAGCTGATGTTACAACAAGTCCAGCATATGGCCTTACACCGAACCATTTGGTTATCCCAATTACATATTCTCCTTGTGCATAAAAACCAGAGCTTGTAATATCGATATCGTCATAAGGAGCAGTTAATCCGAGGCCTACGGAAATATCAATAAATTTCCCTGTTCTTGGTTGGGCTTTTGCAAGATTAGGAAGTAATATTGTAAAAATTATAATGGTAAAAATGTTGCGTAAAGTTAAAGACATATAGGGTGTTTTTGATTTATACTAAAATCTCAATAACGAGATAATCGGTTAATATTTATGATAAACGGGATCCTTTTTTAGAGAAGCTAAAATAGGAATAAATACTTACAATTTAGAATAAATACTATTATTTATTCTATATCTTCCAAACCTTTTCCACTTGAAAAATAAGCATATCCTGCACGTTTTTGATTTGTGCCCCTTTTGCTGCCCCTTTTTTGAGAAATTGGATTGCTGCAGGATTGTAAATCAGGCCGCAAGCAATGTGTTTTTCCGTTAAGTTACTCATGGAATTAGCGTAAAAGCCTCTGTATTTGGACTTGTTTGCGCATTGCGAAGTCACCATTTCATAGCTATCTATAACAATAGGCAACTAAAACTGTTGTCATTTTTTTTGAAGTATTTCGTGGATTTTTCGTCCTTCACGAACTATTATGTCAACCATTTCTAATATGTCTTTTCTGGAAGTCCTAAAATTTACGATGCAACATCTTAAACAATATTTGTCTTCAATAACAGCATTGGACAAAAACACTTCACCTCCTTGTTGCAGCTCATTCAATAATTTTTCATTTAAGGTATTCAAATAAGTTTCGTCTTGCGTGAAGCCAATAGGAGTATATCTCAAAGTGGTAATGCTCAGGTTTTGTGTTACTGCTTCAAGCTCCGGATGTTTTTTGGCTTCTTCAAACAACAATTCGGATAGCGCGATGTCTTCCGCAATCATTTCTATGTAACCATTCTTTCCCACTTGTTGCAAAGCCATCCAAACTTTTAAAGCCCTGAATCCTCTTGAATTTTGAAAACCATATTCGTAATAATTCGTTGTGGGTTCGTCATCCTGATTGCTGAAGTTATAATAAACGGGATGGGAGCTATAGGTGTCAATGAGGTGTTGCGGATTTTTTATTAATGTGCAACCTGCTTCAAGGGGTGCGTAAAGCCATTTGTGTGGGTCAAGGGCAATGGAGTCTGCATCCTGAATTCCGTCAAATAAATTTTTATATTTTGGAATTACAGCGGCAGGAATTCCATAAGCACCGTCAATATGAAACCATAAATCTTGCGCTTTGCAAATAGCCGCTATTGCCGAAAGATTATCCACTACACCTGTACTGACATCTCCCGCATTTCCAATTACAAGAAATGGTTTTTTCCCCTGCTGCAAATCGTCCTTAATTGTTTGTGATAATAGTTCCGTATTCATTTTATTTTCGGCATCCGTAGGAATCCATCTAATGGCTTTTGAACCGTGTCCGAACAATACTGCTGCCTTCTCAACCCAAGTGTGAGTTGCTTTTGAACAGTACATAACCATTTCTCCATGCGTATTCGCTAAACCGTCTTCCTTTAGGTTTTTTGGGGCTTTGGCCGTTCTTGCAGCCAAGAAAGCCGTAAAATTGGCCATATTGCCACCACTTACCAATATTCCGCCACAGCCGGGAGAAATTCCAATAAATTCGGCCAGCCACTTCACGGTCTGTTTTTCGATTGCGGTTGCCATCGGACTTAAAATATTCGCGCCCACATTGGGATTGACGACTGAAGCCAACAAGTCAGCCAATGCTCCAATTGGTGCCGGAGATGAAGTGATGTATCCAAAAAATTTGGGGTGTCCGTTGAGCAAGGAATGGTTGAGTAACAAATCGGAAGTCTTGGAAAATAATTCTGAAACGGAAGTGCCTTGTTCAGGCAGTGAAGCATTACCTAAAACGGTTTGTATTTGTTTTGGTGTTTCTCCCGTGGTAACCTGTTTTTTATCAATAGTGTCAATGAAATCAGATAAGGTCTCGATTAATTGATAGCCTATTTTTTTGAACTCGTCTTTGGAAATAGTAATGGGTGTTTCTCTATTGTCTTTCATATCAATTTCTATTGTTATTTAGTTTGATAAAAGCTAAATCAGAACTTTGCACAGTTTCCAACAGCAAGATTCATAATTTGAATGAAGGTAAAAAAATACTTATAGGTCTAATTATTAGTTGATTAGATAGGGTTGTTTCGCTTTGTATTTCTACCAAATGTAGTATTTTTTTATTCTAAGAAATCAAAACAACTCTTTATTTATTTAAACCGTGCTGTATAATCCGATGTTCTGGATTTTAAAATGAATGAGTTTGTGTTTCGGGATTAGATTGAAATCCTTTTTTGCAATCGCAAATGCAAATCGCTTTTTAGTTTGTATAAATGAAAAAATCTCCTAAAAGGAGATTTTTTATAAAGCGATAGATCAAATTTAGATTCTATAAATTCCTCCAAATGCTATAATGGTTTGGGCAAAAAAGAATTCCTGAGAGGCACTGTCAGCTGTACTTTTGGTTGTTCGAATGTCGGGCATATTGATGTAGCCACCTTTAAGCACTCCTTCGATAGTGAAATACTTGAAAATAGTAAAGTTAATTCCTGCCTTAATCGAGGTTCCATATCCTGATACGTGAAACTGATCGTATCTTTCTTTGCCCATAAGGGTAGTATTTGTTTTTGGATATAACAGCCCAAAACCAAATCCTTCATTGATGTTTACTTGAAATTTATCGGTGTTTTTGATGCCAAACCATTTCGAAATATCATCTTGACGGGCAATTTCGGTATAAACATAATTTAGACCATCGGTGTGTTCGAACATTAGAAAAGCAGGAATACCTTCCTGAGTAGTACCTTCCTCAAAACCACCTTCCTGAGCGCCATTTTGAGACATATCTATGGGTGTATTAGCATAACCACCGTTGTAATAAGATCCTGATTGATCTGCAGGTAAATTAATAGAACCAGTTACGTTAGCCGTTTGGTTTTGAGTCATTACATATTTCATGTGATCCACTCCAATAGATACACTGTATTTGTCGGTGAAAAAATAACCCAGTTTGAAATTGGTTTGCGGTTTTGTCATACTTCCCGGCACGATATAATCAACGTGCCAACCTTTTGGTTTGTCGTGCGCATCGGCACTTTGCACCATAAAATTGTAATCATCACCCACAAAATGAATATCGGATTGCGAATATTTTTCTCTATTTCCACCCCAAGAAATGGTAAATTTCCCTTTGTTGTGAGCGGTATATCGTTCTTGTTTGATGCTGTCATTTTGTGCAAAAGAACTCCAAGAAATGCAAAGAAATAGTAAAGCGGAGAATGAAATTATAGTTTTCAAAATGTGAAATTTAAAATTGATTTATGGTTTTTCGGATGGCGACTAACTTGGTCATTAAGGCTTCGAAATAGTCTAAATGCAACATATTGGCACCATCACTTTTGGCATTGGCTGGGTCAAAATGAGTTTCTATGAATATTCCATCGACACCTACGGCAATTCCGGCTTTGGCTATGGTTTCAATCATATCGGGTCTTCCGCCAGTTACACCAGCAGATTGGTTGGGTTGTTGTAAGGAATGAGTAACGTCTAGAACGGTAGTTGCGTATTGTTGCATCGTTGGAATTCCGCGAAAATCAACAATCATATCTTGGTATCCAAACATGGTTCCACGATCGGTCACCATCACATTTTGATTGTTGCAATCCAATACTTTTTGAACGGCATGTTTCATACTTTCGGGACTCATAAATTGTCCTTTTTTCAGGTTGACTACTTTTCCGGTATTGGCAGCAGCCACGACTAAATCAGTTTGACGTACTAAGAAAGCTGGAATTTGCAACACATCGACATATTCGGCAGCCATTACGGCATCTTCATTGGTGTGAATATCGGTCACGGTGGGAACTCCAAAAGTTGTTGAAATTTTTTGAAGAATTCGCAGTGCTTTTTCGTCTCCAATTCCTGAAAAACTGTCAATTCTGGAGCGATTGGCTTTTTTAAAGGAACCTTTGAAAACGAAAGGAATTTCTAATTTATCAGTGATTCCAACTAGTTTTTCAGCAATTCGCATTGCCATTTCTTCGCCTTCAATGGCGCAAGGCCCAGCTAATAAAAAGAAGTTGCCGCTATCGGTATGTTTTATTTGTGGAATATGGTGTATGTTCATAGTGTGATTTTTGAATGCGCAAAGATAGTTAGGATTTGTGGTTTTGAATTATTTTTTTTTCAAACTCAAACCAAACGGAACCATCAAAACTCCTTTTTCGTAGATGTTTAAATATAAAATTACTGGCGATTTTTGTCCTTCCCATTTCAATTCATAAACATCCAATAATCCTGCTCCCATTTCGCTTCTTTTTGTTGGAAAGGGACAGCAGCTTTCTAGTTTGGTATAGGTTATTTTTTCGCCTTTTGGTCCAGCCAATGCATTCAAAAAACGTTGCTGATTAATCGTTACATTTCGAGTACTTTCGAAAAAAATATTGATTGGGTAATCCTTTTCATAACCGTATTTTCTGTCTTTACTGAATTCCGAAATAGTAAAGGTATTATTTTCATTAACCTGAAGACCTGGCGCATCATTATCAATGTTTTTTATAGTCGATTTTGTACTCGTACACGATGTGATTATAATTAGTAAGGTGAAAAGAGTTACTATTTTTTTCATAATTATTTTTTGAATATAGATGTATTATTTTTTTGATATAATTTAGACAACAAATTTAATGGGTATTGCTGCCATAAACAACAATTATGCCTTAATTATTCCCCTTATAAAATTAGAATTATTATTTTAGCCCAATAAAAATATTATTATGGAGATTTTATTTCAAACTTGGCCTTGGTATGTTTCTGGGTTTTTGATAGGAATGGTGATGCTTAGCCTGATTTATTTCGGAAAGACTTTCGGAATGTCTTCTAATTTGCGTTCCTTATGTGCGATGACAGGATTGGGGAAAAAAGTTGGTTTTTTCGACTTTGATTGGAAAGCACAGCGATGGAATTTATTGGTGGTTTTAGGAGCAATGTTAGGTGGTTTTGTTGCCGTTCATTTTATGAGTGATGCTTCTAATGTGAACATTAATCCCAAAACAATTACACAATTGACACAAATGGGTATCGATGCTCCCAACGGAAAATTATTACCTGATGCATTATTTGCGAATGACATTTTTCAGTCTCCAAAGATGATTTTAATATTGATTATTGGTGGTATTTTGATTGGTTTTGGAACACGATACGCCAGCGGATGTACTTCAGGACACGCCATTTATGGTTTGAGCAGTTTGCAATTACCATCCTTAAAAGCCGTAATTGGGTTTTTTATAGGAGGACTGATAATGGCGCATTTTATTTTACCCTTAATTTTTTAAAAAAATGAAAGTATTAAAATACATCGTTGTTGGATTTATATTCGGGATTGTTTTGACAAAATCCGAAGCGGTTTCTTGGTATCGAATTTATGAAATGTTCATGTTTCAGTCGTTTCATATGTACGGAATAATTATGGTTGCTATTGCCACTGGAGTTGTTGGAATCCAAATAATAAAAAGAAAAAACATCAAAGATTTCAGAGGTTTGCCCATAGAAATTATTCCTAAAGAAGCTGGTTCTACTCGGTTTTGGATTGGTGGAATATTTTTTGGATTGGGTTGGGCTTTGGTAGGTTCTTGTCCTGGGCCGATATTTATATTACTCGGAGCTGGATTTTTACCGATGATTTTGGTGCTTTTCGGAGCACTTTTCGGAACTTTTTTATACGGATTGATAAAAGACAAATTACCACATTAATACCTAAATAATAATGATAAAAAAGCAGGATTTCCTTTTAGAAAATCCTGCTTTTTTATACGATAACTTGAAATTTTAGACTATCTCAGCACTTAAACCCGCTTCGAGTAATTGGGTGCATTGTGGTTTTAGTTTTTCTAAAACATCTGTTTTCACGGTGCATTTTCCGTTATAATGAACAATTAACGAACATTGTTCTGCTTGTTCTGGAGTGTGATTGCAAACTCGGATTAAGGTTTCGATAACGTGATCAAAAGTGTTCACATCGTCATTATAAACTATAATTTCGTTGTTTATTGAAGTTGCTTCTTTGAGGCTAACTCGTTCTCTAACTTTTTCTTTGGTACTCATTTTTAGATAATTTGTAGGTTTTAAATAAAAATTTTATTGCTTTTAATTTCTTTTTTCAAACAGACAAAAGGTAAAATTTTGCTTGGTTTCAAAAGGGGTTGTATGATCTTCCGTAATACATTTTAATTTTTTAAAACTGTTAGAAAACTGATTTTCCATTGCTGTTTCAGAGTATTGTTTGATGTCTAATCCACTACATTTTTTTGGCCCATTTTCAGAAAAGGTACCTATTATTAGATAACCATTAATCCATTTTTGGGTAATTTCAGTATATTTTTTGATTTGTTCTTCTGTTGTCAAAAAATGAAATGTAGCTCTGTCATGCCAAATGTCATACTTGGTTTCTGGCTTGAATTCAGTTATGTCAGAAACTATCCAAGTTACTTTTTCGGCATTTTTTCCTAATCTTTTTTTAGCTCTTTCTAATGCGTTGGCAGAAATATCCAAAACGCTTATGTTTTCATATCCTTCTTCCAATAAAAAATCGACTAAATTGCTATCACCACCTCCAATATCAATGATTTTTGCCGTTTTATCTAAATGGGTTTCCCGAATAAAATCTAATGAAGTTTTCGGATTTTCCTGTGTCCAGCTGACTTCGTTGGGCTGCTTGGTTTCATAAACTGTTTCCCAATGATTTTTTCTTTCTATTTCCATTTTTCGAATACTAATTTACGTATTTTAATGAAACCCAATTGTTTCTTTCGAACTTTTTAACATAAGTTAATCCTTTTACGGTGCAAGAAGCATCTATAAACGGAATGTCTTCGGTATAAAAACCACTCAATAATAAGGTTCCTTTTGGATTCAAGCAATCTACATAAGATTGCATATCGTTTAACAAAATATTTCGGTTGATATTGGCAATAATCAAATCGTATTTTTTGTCTTTCAACAATTCGGCATCGCCTTCATAAACCGTGATGTGCTTGCAATTATTGCGTTCAGCATTTTCGATGGAATTCAAATAACACCAGTTGTCAATATCAATGGCATCAATAGGTTGAGCGCCTTTCATTTCGGCTAAGATTGCTAAAATCGCTGTACCGCAACCCATATCCAAGGTTTTTAATCCAGCAACATCCATTTCTAATAAATGCTGAATCATCATGTGTGTGGTTTCGTGATGCCCGGTTCCAAAACTCATTTTGGGTTCGATGACAATGTCAAATTCGGCATCAGTTTTGGGGTGAAAAGGAGCGCGAACGTGGCAATTTCCATCGACATCGATGGGTTCAAAATTCTTTTCCCATTCCTCATTCCAGTTGACTTGCTCTATTTCTTCGATTTTGTAGGATATGGTAAATTCTGGCGATTTTAGAATAAATAAATCGTCAAGGATATTCTCATTCCAAAGGTTTTTTTGAATATAGGCAACGATGCCTAAATCACTGTCGATAAAACTTTCGAAAGGCAATTCTCCCAGTTCGGCAATCAGAATTTCGGAACCTAACTCTTTGGGTTCAACTGTAAAATGGTAGCCTAAATATATGTTTGACATAAGATGTTTTTTTGCAAAGGTAATAAAAAAGTTGGCAGTCTGCCTGTCGGCAGACAGGTGGTCAGTTTGCAGTGCCGTGCTTTGCGCTTAAAATTTTCAGAGATGGATTGCACCAATTAACACAAATTGTATTGATTATTAAAATTGAATTATCACGAATTTTATCAGTTTTATGAATTTGTGTTATTCTTTCAGTTTACTATTCGTGTAAATTTGTGGAATTTGTGTGAAATTTTTCAAAAGGGATTGCCTTATTTTAGTGCGTGTTAATCAAATTTCATTTTTTTTAGAAGTTATTAATAAAGGAAATTATTCGTGTAAATATTTATTAATTCGATTAGATAATTCTATTTTTGCACGACAACACACTTTATTATGTACAAACAAATTATCCGTCCTATCTTTTTCTGTTTTGACCCTGAAAAAGTGCATTATTTTACCTTTTCATTAATTAGAAATTTATCCAAATTACCTGGAATTCCTTCGATTTTTAGAGCACTATATGTTGTAGATGACAAACGTTTAGAAACCGAAGTCTTTGGGTTGAAGTTCAAAAATCCTGTTGGATTGGCGGCCGGAATGGATAAAGATGCTTCTTTATATAATGAATTGTCGAACCTTGGATTTGGATTTATCGAAATTGGAACCATTACACCAAAAGGGCAAGAAGGCAATCCTAAAAAACGTATTTTCCGTTTGGTAGAAGATAGCGCTATCATCAATAGAATGGGGTTCAATAACGGAGGAGTAGAAAAAGCTGTTGAACGTTTAAAGAAAAATAAAGGCGTTCTTATTGGTGGAAATATTGGAAAAAATAAAGTTACACCCAACGAAGAAGCTACCTCGGATTATCTGATTTGTTTTGATGCTTTATACGATTATGTGAATTATTTTGTGGTGAATGTGAGTTCACCTAATACACCTAATCTACGTGAATTACAAGAAAAAGAGCCGTTGAAACAATTGTTGCAAACCTTGCAAAACCAAAATTTGACCAAACCAAAACAAAAACCAATATTATTGAAAATCGCTCCAGATTTGACCGATTCACAATTATTGGATATTATTGATATTGTCAAAGAAACCAAAATCGCGGGTGTTATTGCCACGAATACTACTTTATCTCGCGAAGGTTTACGTTCGGAAAATAAAGTTGAAACGGGCGGAATGTCTGGAAAGCCATTGAAAAACCGTTCGACAGAAGTAATTCGTTTTCTTTCAGAAAAAAGCAACAAAGCCTTTCCAATTATTGGAGTGGGAGGGATTCATTCA
>DAORUG010000025.1:0-27370 GCA_035433125.1 Flavobacterium sp. | reverse complement strand
CAATTTTTTGAATGAAATTAATAATTTTGGTTATGGATTAGAATCTTTATTTAACTTAGTCAGACATAAATCCAAAGGGATTTTGAATGGAATCGATACAGAGGTTTGGAATCCATCAAAGGATAAAATGTTATTTGCCAATTATTCAATTAAAACATTAGAAAAAGGAAAACAGGAAAACAAAGAGCAATTGTGTAGCCAATTTAATTTAGATCCAACAAAACCGCTGTTTAGTTTTATTGGAAGATTATTAGAAGAAAAAGGGGCCGATTTGTTGCCACACGCAGCAGCACTTGCATTGTCTGAGAATTTCAAGGAAATTAATATTTTAATTTTAGGCTCAGGTAATCTAGAAATTGAAAATCAATTGAGTCATTTGGTAACGAGTTTCAAAGGGAATTATAATGTTTTCATAGGTTATAACGAAGAGTTGGCTCATTTGATTTATGCAGGTTCTGATTTTTTATTAATGCCATCTAGAGTGGAACCTTGTGGTTTGAATCAGATGTATTCTTTTCGTTACGGAATAATTCCGATAGTGAGAAGAACGGGAGGACTGAAAGATACGGTTACTGATATTGGAGATAATGGAAACGGAATTTGTCACGATCAAGCCTCTATCACGGATATTTGTTATTCGATTCAAAGAGCTGTAAAGTTGTATAAAGATAAAAGAAATCTAAAAAAAATTCGAAAAATAGGAATGAATATTGACCACTCTTGGGAGAGAGTTTGTCAAGAATATATAGAAATGTACCATTTAATAACTAACTAAAATGAAACCAAAAAAGAAAAATGTTATCGCAATTATCCTCGGTGGAGGACAAGGCTCTAGATTGTATCCATTGACAGAATCACGTTCAAAACCTGCTGTTCCAATTGGTGGAAAATATAGATTAGTCGATATTCCAATTTCGAACTGTATGAATTCTGATATTTACAGAATTTTTGTATTGACGCAATTCAATTCAGCTTCATTGAATGCACACATCAAAAACACCTATCATTTTAGTATTTTTAGTCACGCTTTTGTCGATATTTTGGCCGCTGAACAAACTCCGGATAATCCAAGATGGTTCCAAGGTACTGCCGATGCTGTTAGGCAATGTATGCCTCATTTTTTGAATCATGATTTTGATTATGCTTTGATTCTTTCGGGAGATCAATTGTATCAAATGGATTTAAATCAAATGATTGAAGAGCATATAAAAAACGAAGCCGATATTTCTATAGCAACCTTGCCTGTAAACGCTAAAGATGCCCCTGAATTTGGAATTTTAAAAACTAATTCAGAGAGTTTTATTGAATCTTTTATCGAAAAACCGGCTAAGGAACTTTTACCTGAATGGGAATCTGATGTGAGCGATCAAATGAAAAGTGAAGGCAAATTATATTTGGCCTCTATGGGAATTTATATTTTTAATAGAGAATTCTTGTTGGATGTTATGGCGGAATCAAGTACTAAAGATTTTGGTAAAGAAATTATTCCTCAAGCTGTTGGACACAAAAGAATATTTAGTTTTCAATATGAAGGATATTGGACAGATATTGGTAATATAGATTCCTTTTTTGAAGCTAATATAGGGTTGACGGATGATTTACCGCATTTTAATTTATTTGATGACGACAATAAAATTTATACTCGTCCAAGATTGTTACCTCCAACAAAATTCAAAAAAACCAGTATCGACAGATCTATAATGGCTGATGGATGTATTGTAAATGCCAAAGAAATTGTTCGTTCTGTTATTGGAAATCGTTCCAGAATTGGTATTGATTCGATTATTCATAATACTTATGTAATGGGAAATGATTTTTATCAAAGTATAGATGAAATGATTAGTGACACAAATAGCAAAAAACAATTAATAGGAATTGGAGATAGATGTTTTATAAATAATGCTATTGTCGATAAAAATTGCAGAATTGGAAATGATGTTCACATCAATGGTGGTAAGCATTTAGAGGATGTATCCAATGAATCGTATATGATAAAAGAAGGAATTGTCGTTATCAAAAAAGGGGTGACTATTCCAGATGGCTACACCATAAAGTAATTAATTTATAAACTTAGTTTGAAATACTGCCATCAATTTTACTGGCGGTATTTCAAATTATGGGCGCTAAATTTAGTAGAATTTTAAAATTAGAAAATGCAGAATCAAACCAGAATTGTAATCGAAAATGTGATGCCACAACTTGATGGTGGTGTCAATCCGATAAAAAGAATAGTAAATCAAAATGTAAATGTAATAGCAGATGTGTTTTCTGATGGACACGACATCATTGAATGTTGTGTTAAATTCAAGAATGAAAAAGATAAAAAATGGCAAGAAGTCCGAATGGAACCTACAGTTAATGATAGTTGGAATGCTAGTTTTAAGGTAGAGAAACAAGGATATTATACTTTTTTTGTTGAAGGCTGGGTAGATTATGCCTTGAATTGGCAACACGGAACCCTACGAAAAATTCAAGACAATCAATATGTGAAATCTGAATTATTGGAAGGTGCGGAATATGTTAAAGCCATTTTAGATGAAGTCGATTCACACGAAAAAGATTATTTGAATACTTTGATTCATTATTTTACTACTGAGCACGAATACGAAAATGCCATTCGAGAAGCTAGTTCTCCACATTTGAATTACCTATTCAAGAAACATCCAAAGCTTTTTTTAGAAAATAAATCATTAGATTTAAAAGTTTACGTTGATAGAAAAAAAGCATTGTTTAGTACTTGGTATGAATTTTTTCCTCGTTCAGCATCTGCCGAAGAAGGAAAACATGGTACTTTCAAAGATTGTGAAAGATTGTTGCCAAGAGTAGCTTCTATGGGTTTTGATACGTTGTATTTTCCGCCAATTCATCCTATTGGAGAAGTGAATAGAAAAGGAAAAAATAATGCAACTAATGCTGAACCTGGTGATGTGGGCTCTCCTTGGGGAATTGGCTCACAATATGGCGGACATAAATCTACGCATCCTGAATTAGGAAGTATTGAAGATTTTAAATCATTGGTCAAAAAAGCCAAAGATTTAGGAATAGAAGTCGCTATGGATTATGCCTTGCAAGCCGCTCCCGATCATCCTTATGTGAAAGATTTTCCACAATGGTTCAAATGGCGTCCTGATGGAACGGTGCAATATGCCGAAAATCCTCCCAAAAAATACCAAGATATTCAACCTATTTATTTTGAAAGTAGCGACTGGAAAAATCTTTGGAAGGAATTATTAGATGTAGCTTTGTTTTGGATTGAAGAGTGCGATGTTAAGATTTATAGAGTGGATAATCCACATACAAAACCATTTTATTTCTGGGGTTGGTTGATTGGTGAAATCAAGAAAAAACATCCTGACGTTTTGTTTTTGGCCGAAGCTTTCACCCGACCAAAGATTATGAACGAATTGGCGAAGCAAGGATTTACTCAGTCTTATACTTATTTTACTTGGCGAAGTTCTAAAAATGAATTAATAGAATATGTCGAGGAATTGACTAAATCCGATCAAAAAGAATTTTATCGCCCCAACTTTTGGCCGAATACTCCCGATATTAATCCAGGGCATTTGCAACACGGAAATGAATCCATTCATCTTCAACGATATTTCTTGGCTGCAACATTGAGTTCTAGTATTGGAATTTACGGACCCGTTTTCGAATATCAAATTTCAACTCCGTTGGCTCCGGGAAAAGAAGAGTATCTAAATTCTGAAAAATATGAATTTTTTAAATGGGATTGGGATAAACAGAATAAGATTACTACCGTGATAAGTAGAATAAACAAAATCAGAAATGAACATGCTTCCTTGCAACAAACAAATAATATTGATTTTTGTGCTACCAATAATGATAAGGTAATGGCCTATTATAAATTTGATGATGAAAAACAGGATGAAACACTGATGGTTGCAAGTCTCGATTCTAATTATACTGCTCAATCCATGGTGCTTCTTCCTCAAGAGTTATTGAGTAAGCTTCCGCTAAAAATTACCGATTTAATCACTGGAAATAGTTATATTTGGGAGAAAGAATGGAATTTTGTAGAGATTTCACCGGATTTACCATTCCATTTGTTTAAAGTTGAACGATAATAAATGCAAACAATGAACGAAGATGAATTTCAAAATCCTTTTGTTTTTAAAACAGATTGGAAAAATGCATTCGAAGATAAAGAATTTGTTCAAGTTTTTTCTTCAGATATTCTTGAAAATTATATTATTAATAAACGCTGGTATGGCGGAAAAGCAAGCACTTTAAAGTACATTGAAGTGGTTGACTTTTTCAAAATTACTTCCAAAAAGAATACCTATTATGGGGTTTTACTTGAAGTCAACTTTAAAGAAGCATTTTATCAGCATTATTTTATGCCGATTGCCTTTATGCTCGAAGAGGAGTTGGATACAAACACGATAATTGCACCGGTAAAAATGAACGGTCTTTCAGGATTTCTTGTCGATGCTTTGCATCAAGAGGATTTCAAAAAATTATTGTTCGATAAAATTGTCAATGCGAAAGAAAAATCCGATTCAATTGTAAAATTTCATAAGGGAGTTAAACTTGAAGAAAAGGAATATGTATCATCCAAATTCATGGGGGTAGAACAAAGCAATACTTCCATTATTTATAATAATACTTTGGTTCTAAAGATATTCAGGCGAATATATATCAGTACGAATCCTGATTATGAAATCAGTAGATTTCTTACTGAAAGAATGGACTTCAAGAATTCTCCAGCCTATATGGGAAGTATCAATGTTGTCTTGGCCGATGGTGATATCACTTTAGGCTTAATGCAGGAATTAGTACCAAATCAAGGCGATGCCTGGCAATTTATGTTGGATGAAGTAGATGCCATCTTTCAAAATCTAAAACATAAAAAAATCAACATACGTAAATTGCCTGATATTGAATTGTTTAAAAGATTAAAAATCAACGAAGTTCCGCACGAACTTATTGATTGGGCAGGTTTGAATATTTTTATGAGAATCCAAAAGTTAGCCGTTCGAACCGCCGAAATGCATATTGCACTAGGAAGTGATGTTCACGAAACCGCTTTTACGCCAACGACTTATAATGGTGATTATACGGTTTGGCTTAAAAATAGGTTGACTTATCAGTTTCAAAACCGGCTAAATATTCTCGAAAATAATCTTCATAAATTGGATGGATTAGCTTTAGAATTAGCTAATCAATTTTTGGATCATAAGAAAGAAATTCGAAATTTATTTCTGGATTTCGATTGGACAAAAATGAAATCCGAAAGAATCAGGATTCATGGTGATTATCATTTAGGACAGGTTTTAGTCAATGGAGACGATTTTTATATTTTAGATTTTGAAGGCGAACCCGAAAGCACGATTCGAGACCGAAAAGTAAAACAGCCGCCTTTGAAAGACGTTGCGGGGATGTTTCGCTCGTTTCATTACGCAATTTACGCCACGATTTTCAATAATGCAGATAAATATCCTTACGAGCAAGACGAACTTTTTAAGGCAGGCGAAATTTTGTTTAAATACTTTGTAGGCGTATTTCTTCAGACTTATACTGATGTCGCTCAAGGCGAAAATTTGAACATTGGGTACCGAAAAGAAATAGATTTCTTATTGAAATATTGTTTACTCGAAAAAGCAATTTATGAATTGGGTTATGAACTGAATTCCCGACCAAGGTGGGCCGTAATTCCTTTGACCGGAATTGCCAGTATTATGGAGTTTAGTAATAAATAATTTAACAACCCTATTTGGGTTAAAAAGTTTAAAATAAAAAAAATAAAATGAACAAAGTACAACCTTATTCCCTTTTTACCGATTTCGATATTGATTTATTCAAAGCCGGAAAACATTTCAGATTATACGAAAAACTTGGAGCACATCTTGTAGAAGTTGATGGTGTAAAAGGCGTATATTTTTCCGTTTGGGCTCCATCGGCTAGATCCGTTTCCGTGGTTGGGGATTTCAATTATTGGATTCAGGGCGATCATCAATTGAAGGTTCGCTGGGATTCCTCAGGAATTTGGGAAGGATTTATTCCCGGAATCGAAAAAGGAACCACTTACAAGTATAAAATCCAATCTAACAATGGTGGAATTATAACCGAAAAAGCCGATCCATTTGCGCTCTATTGCGAACATCCTCCTCATACTGCCTCTGTAGTTTGGGATTTGGATTACCAATGGAAGGACAAAAAATGGATGGAAACCCGAAAAGAACATAATGATTTAGACAAACCTTATTCGGTTTACGAAGTTCATTTGGGTTCATGGAAACGCAATGCCGAAGGGAAATTCTTGACTTATCTTGAATTGGCCACAGCATTAGTCGATTACATAAAAGAAACCGGTTTCACTCACGTTGAGTTTATGCCTATAATGGAATATCCGTATGATCCTTCTTGGGGATATCAATTGGTTGGGTATTTTGCACCAACATCCCGTTTTGGGACGCCACAAGATTTTATGGTTTTGGTCGATAAATTGCACGAAGCTGGGATTGGAGTGATTTTAGATTGGGTTCCTTCACATTTTCCGGAGGACGCACATGGACTAGGATTTTTTGATGGTTCCAATCTTTTCGAACATCCTGATCGCAGAAAAGGGTATCATCCGGATTGGAAAAGTTTAGTTTTTAATTACGGACGAAATGAAGTACGTGCGTTTTTGATTAGCAATGCTATTTTTTGGTTGCAACATTATCACGTCGATGGACTTCGAGTAGATGCTGTAGCTTCGATGTTGTATTTGGATTATTCCAGAGAAGAAGGAGAATGGGAGCCTAATATTTTTGGTGGAAGAGAAAATCTGGACACCATAAGTTTCCTGAAAGAATTTAATGAAGCCGTTTATTCGAGTTTTGAGGGCGTACAAACTATTGCCGAAGAAAGTACTTCTTTCCCGATGGTTTCTCGTCCAACATTTGCAGGAGGATTAGGTTTTGGGATGAAATGGATGATGGGTTGGATGCACGATACTTTGCAATATTTTCAAAAAGAAACCGTGTATCGAAAATACCATCAAAACGATTTGACTTTTGGGATGACTTATGTTTTTTCTGAAAATTTTATGTTACCGCTTTCACACGATGAAGTGGTTTATGGAAAGAAATCTATCGCAGGAAGAATGCCCGGTGACGAATGGCAGAAATTTGCTAATTTAAGATTGCTTTATGGCTATATGTTTATGCATCCAGGAGCAAAATTATTGTTTATGGGAAGTGAGTTTGGACAAAGTGCTGAATGGAATTTTGAAGGAAGTTTAGATTGGCATTTGTTACAATACGATTTTCACGAAGGCGTTAAAAAAGCCATAACCGATTTGAATACATTGTATAAAACACAACCAGCATTGCACGAAAAACAATTTAGTCCGGAAGGTTTCGAATGGATTAATTATTCGGATCATCAAAACGCGGTGATGACTTTTATCCGTAAAGGTAACAAACCAAAGGATGATGTTATTGTGGTTTGTAATTTTACGCAAGTAGTTCGCCAAAATTATCGCATTGGTTTACCAAAAAAAGGAAAATTGACAGAAATTTTCAATAGTGATGCTACTGTTTATGGTGGAAGTGGAGTAAAAAATCCAAATAAATTGACTGTTGAAGCATTTCCTTATGATGGAAGAGATTATTCAATTGAATTGCTTTTGCCACCACTAAGTGTGACAGTTTATAAATATTAGATTGTAATTGAAATCGAGTAACAATCCAAAAATATTGATACTTTTGGAATTTATTCTATAAATTAAGATTTGACATTAATTGTATTTTTGTTGAATATTTAAAATTATATTTATGAAAAAGAACTTTTTATTTGGAGGAATTATTGCATTAGGATTCGTTTTTTCTTGTGCTACAAACCCATTTACTGGCAAACAAAGTTTAAATTTTGTTTCTAATAGTCAATTATTTCCATCTTCTTTTCAACAATATGGAACTTTTTTGAAAGAAAATAAAGTTATTGTCGGTACTACAGATGCAAAACGTGTAGAAAATGTTGGTATGAAAATCAAAGCAGCAGCCGAACGTTGGTTAAAAGCTAACGGACATGCTGAATATTTGAACGGTTATCAATGGGAATATAAGTTGATTGAAAATAAAGAAGTCAATGCTTGGTGTATGCCAGGCGGTAAAATTGTTGTGTATTCAGGGATTTTACCAGTAACGAAAGACGATGCTGGATTAGCTACTGTAATGGGACATGAAGTTTCACACGCATTGGCGAATCACGGTGCTCAGAGAATGAGTGCATCTCAATTACAACAACTTGGAGCTGTAGGTGTGGCAGTAGCGACTGGAAGTAAAAGTGCAGAGCAGCAACAAATGTGGCAACAATATTACGGACTTGGTTCAGAAGTAGGAGTGATGCTGCCTTTTAGCAGAAATCACGAAAGTGAAGCTGATAAAATTGGTTTAACTCTTATGGCAATTGCAGGTTATAATCCTGAATTAGCAATATCATTTTGGGAAAGAATGTCAGCTAGTAGTAGTGGAAATAAACCACCTGAATTTCTTAGCACGCACCCAGCCGATGCCACGAGGATTGCTAATTTAAGAAAGTTAATTCCAGAAGCTAAAGCTGAAGCTTTGAAGTTTGGAGTTATGTTTAAATAATTTATTTAGAGTTTAATAAAAAGGAAGTAATCTAAAAATAAGATTACTTCCTTTTTTTATAATTTTGATTTTTTTTCATCATCTTTGGACTCAATAAAAAAAAATAGTATGAGTACAACTAAACTGACCATCAATAGAAATGGTTCATTAAAAATTGAAGGTGATTTTGAAATAGTGGATCAAGAAGGCAATGTTTATGGATTGCAGGGAAGAGAAACATTAGGACTTTGTCGTTGTGGATTATCTGCCAACAAACCTTTTTGCGATGGTTCACACCGCAATGGTTTTGAACACGAAGCCAAAGCATTTGATTTGCCACCAATGAAAACTAAATAGAAATTTTACTTTTCTATTTATAAAAAAAGCTGCATTTATCAAAATGCAGCTTTTTTACTTGTGGTAATGTAGTAAACTTTTTATGCAGCTATTTATCGATAGAACCTAAAACTCGCTTCATAAAAGTATTCAAAGCTTCTTTTTTGTCCATTCCTTCTTTGGTCATTTTATGTACTTCGAGAGCGCCGTACATATTTGAAATTAATTCACCAATAACGTCTAATTCTTCATCTTTCAAGGAAGAAACTTCGGTCAAAGCTTCTAGAACTTCTATAGTTTCAACTAAGTAATCTTGGTCATTTTCTTCAATAAATTGAGATAAATGTTTGATTATGGGTAGTTTCATAATTACTTAATTTCGTTTACCAATTCTGCTAAAACTTCGGCTTTATTGGTTTGAGTTTCGTTGGTCAATTTTCCGTTTACGAAAGTGGCAAATGTTGGCAAGTTGCTTACATTGGCTAATTTTCTAGATTCTGGAGAATTTTCAGCATCAACCAAAACAAAAGTCAAGTTTTCGTTTTCTGAAGCCAATTTTTTGAATTTTGGTTTCATAATTCGGCAATTTCCACACCAAGAGGCCGAAAACTGAACGATTACTTTTTCGTTTTTTGAAACTAAATCTTGTAATGTATCTTCGTTTAATTCGATTAACATAATTTTTTATTTAAGTTACAATATAAAATTCAATGGCAATATCAATTAGAATATTGAAATTGCCATTGTTATTGTTATTGAATGTTAGTGAGTTCCTAAATATTCAGCAGTACTTTTTCTGTCAGCGTGCATGGCATCTTTTCCTTCTTCCCAGTTTGCAGGACAAACTTCACCTTTAGTTTGAACGTGTGTGTAAGCATCAACCAAACGCAAATATTCGTTTACGTTACGACCCAATGGCATATCATTTACACTTTCGTGGAAAATTTTACCTTCTTCGTCAATCAAATAAGTAGCTCTGTAAGTTACGTTTGAACCTACTAATAATTCGCCATCAAAAGCTTCGTCATATTCCATTTCGATGTCTAAAATTCCTAATTCAGCAGCCAAGTTTCTTGTTGTGTCTGCAATAATTGGATAAGTTACACCTTCGATTCCACCATTGTTTTTTGGAGTGTTCAACCAAGCAAAATGCACTTCATTGGTATCGCAAGAAGCTCCAATTACAATAGTGTTTCTTTTTTTGAATTCTCCTAACGCTGCTTGAAAAGCGTGTAATTCTGTTGGACACACGAAAGTAAAATCTTTTGGATACCAAAATAATAGTACTTTTTGATTGTTTTCTGTAGCTTCTTCAAGTACATTGATTCTTAAGTTATCTCCCATTTCTGAAATGGCGTCAACGGTAATGTTTGGGAATTTTTTTCCTACTAATGACATTTTGTTATGTTTTAAAGTTGTTATTAATTTTATTCTGACACAAAGATAATTAAAAAGGCAACCTTTGAATTTAAATTGTAATTATAAATTTTTATATTATGATAGTTAATAATTATTGTTATTTAAAAATCTATAGTAATTACTTATTTTAAACCATTTATGACTACAGGTAAGCTTCCTCTACATCTCGAATTTCTTAGTAATTGACGTGCGGCACTTTCTTGAAATTCTCGAAAATCCTGATATACTTCCATAATTCCTATGGTGGATTTTAAATTTGGAATTGCTTGTAAAACATAAGGATTTCCAAATACATACAATACACATTTTTTATTGGAAAATAATTCACCCAAAAATGCCAATGTGCTATCGTCTAAATCAAAATTATTCAAAGGTTTTGCTTTAGGAACAAAAAGAGAAACTAATATGGTGTCAAAACTTTTAAGCTGTTCTTTTAAATTTACAATTACATCCTCGTCTCCCTTTTCGAGAGCAAATATTGGCGAAGGAAGTACTATGTTCAATGATTTGAAGAAGATGTTATCTGTATTTTTGTAAATACTTAATTTGGCTAATTTATCATTGTTTTTAGCTTCAAATAAATGCAAACTATTGTTGTTGTCTTTGATTTTTGTTGTGCTTTTATCAGCAATTAAACGATTTAAAATCGAAGTAGCTTCAAAATCAAAATCGCCTTCTGGAGCAAAATTGCCCTCTAAAATTCCAACTTTTTGTTTGCATTTCCACAAACGGTTGAAGCTGTCTTCAATTCTTTCTGGTGAAGCATTTTTTAGGATCTCTTGAATTCCATCGGCAACATTTTCGGCAAAACACAACACATCATTCCCAGCATTGAAAGCTTCCCATTCGAGTTGACCTTTTTTATCGTATAATTTTGAAACGCTGTGCATATTCAAAGCATCAGAAATGACCAAACCATCGTAGCCCAATTTTTTTCTCAAAAGGTTTTCAATCACATTTTTTGATAAAGTTGCAGAGGTGTTTTTCCCTTCATTCAACGTTGGCACCGCCAAATGTCCAATCATAATCGAATCGACATTATTCTCGATTCCTTTGATGAAAGGAACCAATTCGTTTTGCATCAATTCTTCCAGAGTTTCTTGTAAAACGGGTAAATCTAAATGCGAATCGACATTGGTGTTTCCGTGCCCGGGAAAATGTTTTAGACAGCCTAAAACGCCAACTTCATTTAATCCTCGTAAATATTCGATAGCGCAATTGGACACTTTTTCTTTGTTTTGACCAAAGGAACGATAGCCAATTACTGGATTGTTAGGGTTGTTATTGATGTCGGCCAATGGCGCTAAATTGTAGTGAATCCCCGCAGCTTTCAAATCCAATCCAGTTCTTTTCCCTACTTCGTAAGCCAAATATTCGTATCGTTCTGGCAAAGCGCCAAGAGAAATCGCATAAGGATATTGGGGTGTATTTTCGACCCGCATGGCCAATCCCCATTCGGCATCAATACTCATTAGTAGTGGAGTAGTGGCACATTTTTGGAAACGGACAATGAGTTCTTTTAACCTTTCGAAACTGTTATCGTTGTATTCAACTTTTTTCTTAGACTCATAGTTTGTTGCAGCACTGGCTCGGCTGTGAAAAAAAGTCAATCCACCAATGTTGTGTTCCTTGATTAAACGTTCTATTTCTTGAATATTTTCTTCGGTGTCGTTGATGAAAACGGCTGGAAAAAAGAATTGCCCAATTTTTTGTTCTAATGTCATTGATTTAGAAATTTATGCTTTGATGACACCAAGATTAATCGAATTTAATAGATTTTAAAATCTATTTTCATCCAATTTATAATGATTCTAGCTGTTAAATCAGCGTACTATTTTGTAGGTTTAAATTTAGTACTATTTTTTTAATTTTAATTTTATAATGGGTTAAAAATTGTTATTTTATGAACTGAATTTAGTTTTTTTTGTGTTATTTTTTAACAGATTGGCTATTCCACTTTCTTTCCAAATTCTTTTGGATAAATTAAAAATCGAGATAAAATTATACCAGGAACTGTAGCACAAAGCACCCAAATGAAGAAATTGCCATACCCTAAATATTGCTGAATATAACCACTCAACATTCCGGGAAGCATCATTCCCAATGCCATAAAGCCTGTCGCAATCGAATAATGTGAAGTTTTTGATTCGCCATCGGCAACATAAATTAAGTACATCATAAAGGCGGCAAAACCAAATCCGTAACCAAATTGTTCCAAGATAACTACAGTATAAACATAATATACAGAAGCGGGATGAAAATAGGCCAACAATATAAAACCAAGAATGGGTAAGTGCATTGTTAAAATCATTGGAAGCATCCATTTTCCTAAACCGTGTTTCGAAATCGCAATTCCGCCAAGAATTCCGCCAACGGTAAGCGCAATTAATCCGAAGGTTCCATAAATAATTCCTACATCCTCGGTGTCTAGTCCTAAACCGCCAACATCCGTTTTATCTACTAAAAAGGGAGTCAACATTTTAAGTAATTGGGATTCCCCTAAACGAAATAAAAGGATGAAAGCGAGGATTAATCCAATTTGTTTCTTTTTGAAAAAACTGGCAAAAACAGTGGCAAAATTTTTCTCTTCGGTTTTTCCTGCTGCAATCGGTAATTCGGTTTTTGGTGTGGCAAAATAGTTGTAAATTGTTAAAAACGTCATTACCAATCCGACGAAAATCATCGTGTATGACCACGCTTTTTGGTTATCGCCATATAGATGTTCTAAATAACCGGCTAATAAAATAATCAATCCGTTTCCGGTGAGCATTGAAGCTCTATAAAAAGTACTTCGAATTCCTAAAAAGAAAGATTGTTGGTCTTTGGTTAAAGCCAATAAATAGAAACCATCACTCGCCACATCATTCGAGGCGGAAGCAAAAGCGGCTACCCAAAAAATAGCCAAACTCAAGATAAAAAAATGGCTAGTCGGAATGATAAAACCCACAATTAAAAAGGCAATCGAAATGAATAATTGCATGCTCAAAAACCAGTTTCGTTTGGTTCCGTGTAAATCTATAAATGGGCTCCACAACGGTTTTATCACCCAAGGCAAATACAACCAACTAGTGTAAAATCCAATGTCTTCATTGCTAATTCCAAGGTTTTTGTACATCAATACCGAAACTGAAATAATAATTACATACGGAAAACCTGATGCAAAATTTAATAAAGGAATCCAAAACCAAGGTTCATTTTTTTTTGTATTATTCATATTAGTTTGCCTTTATTTCGGTGTGTAAATTGACAATTTCAGGGATACTTTCATTGCCATAAAAGTCAATAAAGGTAAAAGCTACCTTTTTAGAATCATTTAATTTGTCTTTAGAAATGCAATATTTTATCGACTCACTTTTTGCATCTATAAATACTTTTTCAACAATTTGACTAGGATCGTTACTGTCTAATTTTGTATTGTTTTCTGTGCTGTAAACAATAATATATCGAATCTGGTCTGATTGCGTTTTTTTGAATGAAAACTGATATGATGTTCCTTCTTTAGTAAAGGTATTGATTAAAGGTCTTTCGAGCCCTATTTTTGTCGAACTAGGTACTGGCAAAGGAATGGCAGGATATTTATATTGATTATTTTCTAGCAATTTAGCCACATCTTTATTGTTATTGACAAAAGATTTGGCACTAAAATAGGCATTTCCTTGGATGTTTGGAAAAGTTCTGGTGAGATCAATTTGGTTGGGAATTTCGCCAGGAATAAACCATTTTTTATCTGAGTCGCTTTTAATTTTATAGCTTCCATTTCCGATGTAAACATTCGCATTTGATGAATTATCTGCCCACCATTTAATTAATTTTGAGTAGGATGCTGTTTTGTGATCGATGCTCCAATACAGTTGTGGCAACATGTAATCGATGTATTTGCCTTCCATCCAAGCGATGGGATCGGCATACAAATCGTCGTAATTAGTTTGTCCGGCTTGTGTGTCTGAACCTCTTGGATCTACTGATTTATTGCGCCAAACTCCAAACGGACTGATTCCAAATTGAACCCATGGTTTAATTTTCTTTATCGAATAATAGATACTTTTGACAAAGGTGTTTACATTGTCACGTCTCCAATCCTCTAGCGATTGTTTGTAGGCATATTTTTTGAATGAAGCGGAATCATTAAACACTTTTCCAGTTACTCGATAAGGATAAAAGTAATCGTCAAAGTGAATAGCATCGATATCGTAATTTCTCACTACTTCTTCCACCACGGCTGTCAAATGACTTTGAACCTCTGGTAGAGCAGGGTTGTAGTAATATTTTTCTTTTCCAGTTTCACCATATTTAATCATCCAATCGCGGTGTTTAAAAAAATCGTGTTCTTTGCTTAACGTTTCTATTTTGGTATCGAATGTGGCTCTGTAAGGATTTAACCAAGCGTGAAATTCGAAACCTCTTTGATGCGCTTGTTCGATCATCCAAGCTAGAGGATCATAATAAGGTCGTGGTGCTTGTCCTTCTTTTCCAGTCAAATAGCGTGACCAAGGCGCTAACTGTGTTGGGTAAAACGCATCGCCAACACTTCTTATTTGTACAATTACAGCATTGTAATTTAGTTTTTTGTAAGTGTCTAAAATTTCAATAAAATCGGCTTTTTGTTTTTCGACAGAGTCAGTACCCGTTTTTGGCCAATCGATATTGACAACAGTGGCAATCCAAACGGCTCTGAACTCGTTTTTTGGATGAATGTTTTTATACTGCGAATTTGCATTCCAAAAAGGGAATAGAAAAAATATAAAAAAAAGTGAAAAAACTTTATTTGAGGTCATTTTAAGTATAAATTTTAATAAAAATCAAAAGTAGATTTTTTACTTTGCTTTCGAATAACAATTAATAAAAATTTAAAACATATTTAGGCATTTTACTGTTTTTACTTTGGAATATAGTGGTTTTTCAAAACTTTAGAAAAAACAGTATTAGTAGTCTTATAAAATTAAAATGTTTTATATATTTGGATATTCAAAATATTTCGCATCATAAGTAAAATAATGTTGCATAATTTACAATATTTTTACAAATAACGATAAAATTCACAAAATGGCATTTTCAGGTTTATTCAGAAAAAAAACAGTTCAAGATATTTTAAAACAAGTAGAAAAAAACGAATCTGATGGTCATAACGCATTAGGAAAACACTTGACTGCCCGAGATTTAACCGCTTTTGGTATTGCTGCAATTGTTGGTGCAGGAATTTTTAGTACCATCGGAAAAGCCAGTGCCGATGGAGGTCCAGCCGTTATTTTTCTTTTCTTATTTACTGCTATTGCCTGTAGTTTTGCCGCTTTTGCTTATGCTGAATTTGCTTCTATGGTTCCCGTTTCAGGAAGTGCTTATACCTATTCTTATGTCGCTTTTGGAGAAATTATCGCTTGGATTATTGGTTGGGCATTGATAATGGAGTATGCCATTGGTAATATAACGGTCGCTATTTCGTGGAGTGATTATTTTACAGGATTGCTTGAAAGTGGTGGAATTTATTTACCGCAATGGGTCCAAATGGATTATTTAACGGCTTCGAATGGGTTTAAAGATGCCACTGCTTTGATGCAAGGTGGAAAATCTTTCGAAAATTTAAGTTCAGGATTGCAAGCGGCACACACTGCTTGGACGACTTCACCAGTACTTGGTTCTTTCCATTTTGTGGCTGATTTACCGGCGTTATTGATTATTATATTGATTACAGCTTTAGTTTATCGCGGAATGAAAGAATCCAGAAACGCCAGTAATTTGATGGTGATAATTAAAGTGTGTATTGTACTTTTGGTAATTGCTGTTGGTGTTTTTTATGTTGATACAGCCAATTGGGATCCGTTTGCGCCCAATGGAGCGAGTGGTGTTTTAAAAGGAGTTTCGGCAGTTTTCTTCGCTTATATTGGTTTTGATGCCATTTCTACCACAGCCGAGGAATGTAAAGATCCACAACGAGATCTGCCAAAAGGAATGATGTGGGCCATAATTATTTGCACCATTTTATACATTGCTATTGCTTTAGTTTTGACAGGAATGGTAAGTTATAACGAACTGAATGTTGGCGATCCATTGGCTTTTGTATTCGATAAATTAGATTTGAAATGGATGTCGGGAATTATTGCTGTTAGTGCAGTTGTAGCAATGGCCAGTGTTTTATTGGTTTTTCAAATGGGGCAACCTCGTATTTGGATGAGTATGAGTCGTGACGGTTTGTTGCCAAAACGTTTTTCTACAGTGCATCCCAAATTCAAAACACCTTCTTATGCTACCATTGTTACTGGTTTTGTAGTTGCTGTTCCAGCTTTGTTTTTAAATTTAACTATGGTGACCGATTTGTGTAGTATTGGAACCTTGTTTGCCTTTGTTTTGGTTTGTGCCGGAGTTTTGGTTTTGCAAAACAAAAAGGATATTCCTCGCGGAAAATTCAAAGCGCCTTATGTAAATTCTAAGTTTGTAATGCCAGTTTTGATTGTAATTGGACTTGTTTTTTCTTTTGGTTACAACCAAAAAGCCACAATGGATTTTTTGACCAATGAAACTCAAATAAAAAGTTCGGCTGATATTATAACTTCTTTGGATGAAGAACACTATGCAAAAGTATCTGATTATTTAGTGCGTTTGGATGCTAAAAACAATACTAACGAAACTCCAGATTTAGAGTTACTGTTGAGTCAATATCAGCAAGATGATGCTCAATATGCAGATGTAATCAAAGGCTTGCCTGTTGATGATGCTCATAAATACGAAAGTGGTTTTAACCTTTTTAAACATAAAATTCCAATGTGGATTTTCTTGATTGTTTTGGTAGGATTAACGATTTGGTCGTACAAAGAAAATCTATCTCTAATTCCTTTATTGGGTTTGATTTGCTGTTTGTATATGATGGCAGAATTGAGCGTTTGGAACTGGATTTATTTCACTATTTGGTTGCTAGTTGGTCTTACGATTTACTTTGGCTTTAGCCGAAAAAACAGTAAGTTGAATTTTCAAAAAGCATAAATTTTATTTAAATTAAATACAGAAATTGCCAAGAATTCTAGTTTGTAATTCTTGGCAATTTCTTAATAATAGGAAAGCAAAATCGACTTTGGAGTAAAAGCATTTTGACTATATTTGAACCAATAAAATAATACAGATGCAAACATTAGAAAAAGGAAGTCCTAAATTGATTAATGCTTGGGCATTTTATGATTGGGCAAATTCAGTTTATTCGTTAGTAATTGCCACAGCAGTTTTTCCTATTTATTATGAATCTGTTACAAGCGACAATGGCGGAATGGTAAATTTCCTGGGAGTTTCCTTGCCCAACAGCTCTCTTTTGTCTTATTCTTTGTCATTTTCTTTTTTAATAGTAGCTTTTTTATCTCCGATATTATCAGGAATTGCAGATTATTCGGGAAACAAAAAGAGTTTTATGAAGTTTTTTTGCTACTTGGGTTCATTGTCAGTGATGAGTTTGTTTTTCTTTAAAGGGCAAGATACATTGTGGATTGGAATTTTGGCAACAATCCTGGCAAGTATTGGTTTTTGGGGAAGTATTGTTTTTTATAATTCGTATTTACCAGAAATTGCCTTTCCGGAGCAGCACGATAGAGTGAGCGCCAAAGGGTTTATATTTGGTTATACAGGCTCGGTATTGTTATTGGCTTTTAATTTAGCGATGGTTATGAAACCTGATTGGTTTGGGATTACTGATCCAACATTGCCCGCAAGAATTTCCTTTTTATCCGTTGGAATTTGGTGGATGGGATTTGCCCAAGTGACATTTCATTTTTTACCTTCCAATATTTATAATAAAAAAACAAGTAAAGATTTAATTTTTAAAGGAGTAAAAGAACTAAAAGTAGTTTTGTTAAGTTTGAAAAAATTGACTTCTTTGAAACAATTTTTAATTGCATTTTTTCTTTACAGCATTGGTGTACAGACAATTATTTTATTGGCAGGTATTTATGGCAAAGTGGAGTTAGGTATTGAAACTAGTCAGTTAATAATTACTATTTTGTTAATTCAAATAGTGGCTATTTTTGGCGCTTTTCTTTTTTCCAGAATTTCCGAAAATATTGGAAACATAAAAACCTTAAAATTAACCATCGCTATTTGGGGATTCATCTGTTTTGCAGCTTATTTATTGGACAAGGATAATAAGTATATTGATATACAATTTTATGCCCTTGGAGGTGTAATTGGAATGGTTTTGGGTGCAATTCAATCTTTGTCACGTTCCACATATTCTAAATTATTGCCTGATACTGAAGATCATACGACTTACTTCAGTTTCTTTGATGTGACCGAGAAAATTGCGATTGTTTTAGGTACTTTTATTTTTGGTTTTGTGGGAGCTTTGACCAATTCGATGCGGAATTCTATTTTTATTCTTTCTATTTTCTTTTTGCTCGGTTATGTTGTTTTAAGTTTTATGAAAAAAATAGAACCGGTTAAATAAATTCTAGTTAATTACATTAAGGAAATTATGGATAAAATCATAGATAGTTCAGACGTGGTATTGTCTTTTTAGCAGTTTTTTTCGTAAGAGTAAATTTTATTAAAATTCCTATAAAAAAAAGGTTTTATATATTAAAAAAAATACTACATTTGATGTGATTAAAAAATAAAAACATGAAATTCATAAAATTTATTACCGTATTTTTCTTTGCATCAGTTTTGCTCACTTCATGTGAAATCGAACCTGTTGACAGTAGCTCACTTCCAGAAAATGGTGGAGGAACTTCTACGGGAGATTATTGGCCAACAGCAATTAATAATCAGTGGGTTTTCAAAATGGACGGAGTACTACAAAGCCCGATGAAAATGATTTCCATAAATACAATAAGTTCAAATACGTATTATACTTTTAATGAAATAGCAGCAACTGGAATAGGTTCTACAATTTCTGGAGTACAGCGATTAAGAAAATTGAATGGAGATTATTATATAAAGATGGAAAGTTTAAGTTCTCCTGCACAAGGACCAATACAAGGTTTTACAATGACTGGTTATGAGACGATTATACTAAAAGATTATATACCTGTGGGAGGAACTTGGACTGATAAATATTCTCAAACAACAACTTATACAGATCCAAATTTCCCAGTTATCTCTTTAGATTTTGATATTGTAGCAACAGTTATGGAGAAAAATAGTTCAATTACTGTCGCCGGGCGTAATTATACGGATGTTATTAAAATTAAATACATTCAAAAAGTAACTATGGTTGGTCAAACTACTGTCGTTACTAGCTATTATTGGTATTCAAAAAATGTGGGACCAATTAAAATGACTTCTGAAATTGGAGGTCAAACTACTGTTCAAGAGTTAGATTCTTATATTGTAAAATAAGTGAAAATTTTTTAAGCAAACTAAACCTGAACTAAGTTCGGGTTTTTTTATGGCACAAAGATTGAATTATACTGTTATATAAATTGGATTATATTTTTTGTTAATTGATTTTCAGCAACATATATTTAAATAATACTAACTTTGTTTTTAAATGATTTCCTTATTTAATGACAAAAAGACTTAAAACTACTATGTCAAACCATAAAATACGCACACTTGACAATCTGTCACTTCAAGAATTTGATACTGATACCGAATTAATTCCCTTATTGACTCCCGAAGACGAGGAGGAAATGAACAATGAAGATTTACCAGATACTTTACCAATTTTGCCTTTGCGAAATATGGTTTTATTTCCGGGAGTAGTAATCCCAATTACAGCTGGTCGAGATAAATCGATAAATTTAATCAATGACGCTTATGCGGCGGGAAAAATTATTGGTGTGGTTGCCCAAAAGAACGAAGAAATTGAAGATCCCACCAAAAATGATATTCACCAAATAGGAACTGTAGCACGTATTTTGCGTGTGCTAAAAATGCCTGATGGCAATGTTACTGTAATTCTTCAAGGGAAAAAACGTTTCAAAATAGAATCAGTAGTTTCTGAAACTCCTTATTTTACAGCCAATATCAAAGATGTTGCTGAGAAAAGACCAACTAAAAAAGACACCGAATTTTTGGCCATTCTGGATTCAGTTCGAGAATTGGCAATTCAAATTATCAAAGAAAATCCGAACATTCCAAGCGAAGCTACATTTGCCATTAAAAACATTGAAAGTCAATCGTTTTTAATCAATTTTGTGACCTCTAATATGAGTTTGTCTGTAGAAGAGAAACAAAATCTTTTATCGATTAATTCTTTAAAAGACAGAGCATTAGAGACGCTTCGTTATATGAATACCGAGTTGCAAAAACTCGAATTGAAAAATGATATTCAGTCTAAAGTTCGTTTTGATTTAGACCAACAGCAACGAGAATATTTCCTTCATCAACAAATGAAAACCATTCAGGAAGAATTGGGTGGCGTTTCGCAAGAAGAGGAAATGGACGAAATGAGCGCCAAAGCCAAAACCAAAAAATGGGACGAAAAAACGCAAAAACATTTCGAAAAAGAATTATCTAAAATGCGTCGAATGAATCCGCAAGCTCCTGATTTTGGGATACAAAGAAATTATTTGGAGTTGTTTTTAGAATTGCCTTGGAACGAATATTCTAAAGATAATTTCGATTTAAAACGAGCTCAAAAAATTCTGGATAGAGACCATTTTGGATTAGAAGATGTAAAGAAAAGAATGATTGAGCATTTGGCAGTTTTGAAATTGAGAAATGATATGAAGTCCCCAATAATTTGTTTGACAGGACCTCCGGGAGTGGGTAAAACCTCTATTGGAAAATCAGTTGCCGAAGCTTTGGGAAGAGAATATGTTAGAATTTCGTTGGGAGGTTTGCGAGACGAAGCGGAAATTCGTGGACACCGAAAAACCTACATTGGTGCGATGCCGGGACGAATTATTCAAAGCTTGAAAAAAGCAGGAACCTCAAATCCGGTTTTTGTTTTAGACGAAATTGATAAATTATCCAATAGTCATCAAGGTGATCCATCATCGGCTTTGTTAGAAGTTTTAGACCCAGAACAAAACAATTCTTTTTATGATAATTTCCTAGAAATGGGTTACGATTTATCGAAAGTAATGTTCATTGCTACTTCCAATAATATGGCTGAAATTCAACCTGCGTTGCGAGACCGAATGGAAATCATCAAAATGTCGGGTTATACTATTGAAGAAAAAGTTGAAATTGCTCGTCAGCATTTGTTCCCAAGACAATTGAAAGAACACGGCTTGACAACCAAGGATTTGTCTATTGGTATCAAACAATTAGAGAAAATTGTCGAAGGTTACACACGTGAATCTGGCGTTCGTGGTTTGGAAGCAAAAATTGCGCAAGTGATTCGTAATGCGGCCAAATCGATTGCGATGGAAGAAGAATACAATAAAAAAGTGACCAACGAAGATATTGTAAAAGTACTTGGAATTCCTAGATTAGAAAGAGACAAATACGAAAGTAATGATGTAGCAGGTGTTGTTACAGGACTCGCTTGGACTAGTGTTGGGGGCGATATTCTGTTTATAGAATCCTTAATTTCTCCAGGAAAAGGAACGATGACTATTACAGGAAATTTAGGAAATGTGATGAAAGAATCGGCAACAATAGCATTGGAATACATCAAAGCCAATGCGGAATTTTTAGGTTTAAAACCTGAAATATTGACCAAATATAACATCCATTTGCACGTTCCAGAAGGAGCAACTCCAAAAGATGGACCAAGTGCAGGAATTGCGATGTTGACCTCATTAGTTTCGGTGCTTACTCAAAAGAAAATTAAGAAAGGATTGGCTATGACTGGCGAAATCACTTTACGTGGAAAAGTTTTGCCTGTAGGCGGAATAAAAGAAAAGATTTTGGCTGCCAAAAGAGCCAATATTAAAGAAATTATTTTGTGCCACGAAAACAAAAGCGATATCGACGAAATAAAACCAAAGTATATTGAAGGTTTGACTTTTCATTATGTGAAGGAAATGAGCGAAGTCTTGAAAATAGCCATCACCGATCAAAATGTAAAGAACGCAAAAGTATTGTAATCAGTAACTTTTTGATCCAATATAATTCCATTCAGTATCTTCGGGATGGAATTTTTATTTTGTTTGAAACTTCAAAAAAAAGGGATTTTTTTACCATTATAATTTTATCTTCGCATTTGCGTTTTACAATACAGAATAGCTATTTCAACTATGCCAAAAAAACTTTTAATTTTCCTTTTATTTTTTGTTTGTACCGTTTCAAACGGGCAAATAGGAGGTAAGTACACTTATCAGTTTTTGAACTTAGTAACTTCGCCAAGGCAAGCAGCTATGGGAGGCAAGACGATTACGATTTATGATGAAGATGTCAATCAGGCACATTATAATCCTGCGACAATAAACCCTGAAATGGACAATCATTTGGCACTGAATTATGGAAGTTATTTTGGCGAAGTTACCTATGGAACGGCTTCTTATGCTTATACTTATGACCGTCATTTACAAACTTTTCAGGTGGGAGTAAATTATGTGAATTACGGAAAATTTGATGGTTATGACGAAAATGGTCAGGAAACTTCTCAATTTACTGGTAGCGAAGTAGCACTTTCTTTTGGATATGCTTATAATGTTCCCAATTCCAATTTGTTTTTAGGTGTGAATGGAAAACTCATATCTTCAACATTAGAAACCTATAGTTCCATTGGTGGAGCTGTCGATTTAGGCGCTATTTTTATTGATGAAGCTAACGATGTTAACTGGGCATTAGTCATTCGGAATCTTGGAACTCAATTCACAACTTATAATGGTGTAAACGAAAAATTACCTTTAGAAATAATGCTTGGAGTTTCACAAGAATTAGAAAATGTACCCATTCGTTGGCATCTAACTTTAGATAATTTGCAGCAATGGAACATTTCTTTTAATAATCCTAATCAAGCTCAAACCTCACTCGATGGTAGTTCAACCGAAAAGAAAACTTCATTTTTAGGTAATGCTTTAAGACATACTATATTTGGAGTAGAGCTTTTTCCAAAAAAAGCCGTAAATTTGAGATTGGGATATAATTTCAGACGAGCCGAAGAATTGAAAGTAGAAGATATTCGAAATTTTTCAGGAATATCGGTCGGTTTTGGACTGAAATTTAACAAATTAAAATTCAATTATTCCTATTCTAGATATACCTTAGCAGGAAACACGAGTTTATTTGGCTTGACCATTAATTTTCAATAATATTATTTTGGATAAAAAAATTACCATTGCAATCGATGGATTTTCATCAACTGGGAAAAGTACTTTGGCCAAGGAATTAGCCAAACATCTAGGATACGTCTATGTCGATACGGGAGCAATGTATCGGGCAGTAGCTTTTTTTGCAATGCAAAAGGGATTTATAAGAAAAGATTTTTTCGACAAAGAATCACTTATTGAGAGTTTACCTGATATAAAATTAGTTTTCAAATTCAACTCTGATTTGGGTTTTGCCGAAATGTATTTGAATGGCATCAATATCGAGAAAGAAATTCGGACTATCGAAGTTTCTAATTTTGTTAGCCTTGTGGCCGAAATTTCGGAAGTGCGTTCCAAACTAGTCGAGCAGCAACAAGAAATGGGAAAAAACAAAGGAATTGTAATGGATGGAAGAGATATTGGTACCATAGTTTTTCCAGATGCTGATTTGAAGATATTTATGACTGCCAGTCCAATGACTCGTGCTGAAAGAAGGTTCAAGGAATTGCAAAAAAAAGGAGATAACGTGACATTCGACGAAGTTTTAAAAAATGTTGAAGAGCGAGATTATATTGATACCCATCGTGATGATTCTCCGCTTGTCAAAGCAAGTGACGCTATCGAATTTGATAATTCTAATGTTACTAAGCAAGAACAATTTGAAAAAGTATTGAAATTGGTCAAGATTTAGAAAAAAAATCGACTTTAAAACTTATATATGCCTCGCAATCCTGCGGGGCTTTTTTTTTGGATTAATAACAAATCAAATTATTGTTAATGTAAGAAAAATATATAATTTTAAAAATACTTTGTGTATTTCATCGATATTATTTGTAGTTTAAACGATAAAATGTCTATATTTATACTATAATTAAACAAGTTCTTACAATATCAAGAAATAAATAATCCTAAAGAAGTTTGCCCCACAATCTACTTTAAACCTAATCTACTTTATATTATGAAAGCAAAATTACTTCGTGTATTATTGCTGGTTGCAATAGTATTGACAATGAATTCTTGTTCATCTGATAGTTCAGAAACGACTACAGATGCTTCTAGTGCTTCAACACAGAAAGCAATGACATATACTTATAATTCAACTGAAATTGAAACGATGGCAATAATCAATTCATATAGAATAAGTATTGGTTTAAATGAATTAAAAGAAATCAATCATATTTCCTATAAATCAGAAGAACACGACAATTATATGATATCTAATAATGTAGTTAATCACGATGATTTCGTTTCACGTTCAGGAAATATAATGAAAGTATTAGGAGCTAAAAGTGTAGCTGAAAATATTGCTTACAATTATAATTCTCCTCAAGCAGCAGTTGATGCTTGGTTAAAAAGTCCAACTCACAAAGCTAATATCGAAGGTAATTTTACACATTTTGGGCTTGCAATCAGAATAAGTGCCGATGGAAAAAAATATTATACCAACATCTTTGCAAAAATATAGTTAAAGTTTGTTTTTAGATTATTCAGAAGCTGTCATTAAAATGGCAGCTTTTTTTTGTAAATAAATAACTAAAAGTAAAATATCTTTAATCTATATTTCATTTTTATTTAAACAGGGCTATTTATAGAAAAATTTTATTATTTCATTTGTTTTTTACCAAAGCTCTCAAAGAATTTGCTACCGCTAATTATAATTTTATAAGATTTCTAGAAGAACTCTTTTAGCAATTCTTTATAGGTTTTATTAGTGATGATGAAATTGTTATTATAGAAATGATGATTTTAAATCAAATACTCGAGTAAAATATAATATTGATGAATATCTATAAAAATAAAAACAGCACCAAAAAACTTTTTGATGATGTATTAATTAATTTAATTTTTTTGATAGTCTGTATAAGTAATTTAGGATAAATTGCCTTAAACACTAAAACTGTTCACTTATACTAACTTACGGTTGTTGTTTTTTCATTTCTTTTTCTACCATTTCATAGAATTGGTCGATTTTAGGCATTACATAGATACGAGTTCTTCTGTTTTTTGCTCTGTTTTCTGCAGTATCATTTGAAACTAAAGGTACATATGAACTTCTTCCTGCAGCGATTAATTGTGCAGGGTTAACACCTAATTGTGCTGATAAAACACGAATAATTGATGTAGAACGTTTTACACTCAAATCCCAGTTGTCAACAATTACTCCGTTTCCGTTGTAAGGAACGTTGTCAGTATGACCTTCAACCATACATTCAAAATCAGGTTTGTCATTTACAACCTTTGCAACTTTAGCCAAAACTCCTTTTGCTTTGTCAGTTACATCATAACTTCCGCTTTTAAACAACATTTTATCAGATATAGAGATGAATACCACACCTTTATCAACATTGATTTCGATATCCTCGTCATTCAATCCAACTACAGATTTTAAACTGGTTACAACAGCAAGAGTAACACTATCTTTTTTAGTTAAAGCGTCTTGCATTCTGCTTATTTTCAAATCTTTTTCTTTGATTGATTCCAAAGCTTTTTCTATGTTTTCAGCACCTTTTGCAGTCAAAACAGTCATATCTTTCGACTGAGAAATTAAATATTGATTGTTTTCTTTTAAACCATCAACAGTTGCTTTAAGTCCTGCTTTTTCTTCTAAACAAGTATTCAATTTTACAGTACAAGTGTTCAATAAATCTTGAGTTTCTTTGTTTTTGGCTTCTAATGCGGCATATTGTTTCTTAGAAACGCAAGAAGTTAAAAGCACTAATAAGGATAAGGCGATTGCTACTTTTTTCATAAATGTTAAAATTTTAATTAAATGTGTTTCACAAAAATACTGTTTTTTATTTATTTGGTATCTAAAATATTGTTAAATACTTTTACTTTATCAATAAAATAGAGATAAACGATACTTTTAATTTTATAATAATTCTCCGATTGAAAATCGTTTCTTTTTTCATAATTTTTAGAATAAAGCGAATAAAAGGCAAAATGTGCTTTCAAAATTGCCCATAAATGTTTGAATTTTCCTTGAAAAAGAAATTGTATTCCGGCAACTCCATCTAAAATGAGACGAATAAAAAGTACTGGCAACAATTGGTTTTTTGGTAAGTTTTTCACCATCATTAACAACGAATTCCTGAAATTCAGAAAAGTCTTCTTTGGATTTCCTTGTTGCAAAGTAGCTCCTCCCACGTGATACACCACTGATTGCGAATTGTATTTAATACTATGTCCTTTATTGAAGGCGCGCCAACACAAATCAATTTCTTCCTGATGGGCAAAAAAATCAGCATCGAAACCATTCAATTCATTATAGATAGAACTTCGAATAAAAAAACAAGCGCCCGAGGCCCAAAATATTTCGCAATTGTCATTGTATTGTCCGTGGTCTTTTTCCAAAGTTTCAAAAATTCGTCCACGACAAAACATATAGCCGTATTTATCCATAAAACCACCTGCAGCACCAGCATATTCATAATATTCTTTGCGTTTGAAATCTAAAATTTTAGGTTGGATTATGGCAGTTTTTGGTTCGTTTTCAAAAGTTTCGATAATGGGTTTCAGCCAGTTTTCCGTCACTTCAATATCCGAATTGACCAAAGCATAAATCTCGGCATCAATGTGTTTTAAAGCTTCATTGTAACCTTGGGCAAAGCCAAAATTACTTTCGTTTTCAACGATTTTTACCATCGGGAAATTCGCTTTTACAAAGGCAACAGAATCATCGGTCGAAGCATTATCGGCCACATAAATATCGGCTTCAGGAGAATATTTTACAACGGAAGGTAAAAACTGTTCCAACAATTTTGTTCCATTCCAATTGAGAATTACGACGGCTATTTTCATTTAAACTATTTCTGTTATTACAAGATTATGGTCAGATATTTTTCGTTCAATTAGTATCATTTTGGTTTCTGTTTTTTTGCCGATGATAAAAGCTTCATTAACTATGATATG
>DAORUG010000024.1:0-28417 GCA_035433125.1 Flavobacterium sp. | reverse complement strand
TTTGTGGCGGGGTTCGCCACAAAAGATATAGTGTACAGCTGGAAAAAGCTCCATCTTTCGACTGCGCTCAGGATGACAAACTCACTACTCAACCTTTAAAATAACGGGAAGAATAAACTGGGTTTTTACGGGAATTCCGCGTTTGATGGCTGGATTCACTTTTGGAAAATCGACCAAACGAGCTTTGAGAATACTATCGATTTTTATTTTGTCGTAAGCGACCGAATCCTTTGGAAATTGGGGTTCGAATTGCATTGATGCATTAGGGAAAATGGTCACTTTTACTTCGATTGTGTCTAGCTCAGGATAAAGAATCGACAAGGTATCGACGCTTAATTTTTCTTGAATTAGTTGGGTCATAACCTCAAAAAAACATTGTTGGCGTAGGGTTTTATTGTCTATTTTATCGCAATCTACTACCGACGGAAACTCATCGACTTCTTTCCAATTGATGGATTTGAGTTCTTTTTGTAACAATTCCTTTTCCGAAGGCACTTGTTTGTCGAAGTACTGACAGGAATTAAAAAGTAGTGTCAAAAAAAGTAATATTAGAATTATTTTCCTCATATTCGTTAAAGAAACAAAAGCTGTTTTAATTTTGTTTAAAAGTACTGCTTTAATTTTCAAAAATACTAAAAATTTATTTTATGGATTTATTACTTCTAATTATTGGTTTCGGGTTTATGATTATTGGCATTTTTGGAAGTTTTATGCCTGTTTTGCCTGGACCAAGCATCAGTTGGTTGGGATTAGTATTACTTTATTTTACAAATGCTGTTGCTGTAAATTATTGGATTCTTGGCATTACGCTCTTGATTACTGTGGTGATTTCGGTTTTAGATTATGTCATTCCGGCTAAAGGAACCAAAAAATTTGGAGGAAGTTCTTATGGCATTTGGGGAACCAATATTGGCTTGATTGTGGGGATTTTTGCGCCTATCCCTTTCGGTTTTATTATAGGCCCTTTCGTGGGCGCTTTTATCGGCGAACTTCTTTATGATTACAAAGATCACGGTCGAGCTTTTAAGGCCGCTACAGGTTCCTTTTTGGGGTTTCTGGCTGGCAGTTTTATGAAGTTTGTGATTTGTATGATGTATTTTGGATTGTTCCTTTGGATTGTTTGGGAAAATAAATCGGGGTTGTTTTAAAAATTAGAACCAAGCTTAAATCAAAAAAGCTATCCACAATAAAGTGGAAAGCTTTTCATTGGTCTAACTACTAAACCGTGCTACGAGTTACAAAGTCGTAGCGAAACAACACAACTTTCTTAAATGCTTTTTTGGGGCAAAAAAGCGATTCATCTCTGAATCGCTTCTCCCAATTTTAGCGGTCTGGACGGGACTCGAACCCGCGACCCCATGCGTGACAGGCATGTATTCTAACCAACTGAACTACCAAACCTCTGCTTTATTGCGGTTGCAAATATACTATAGATTTTTGTTTCTACAAGTGTTTATTCGAAAAACATTTGATAATTTTTTTACTTATTATCCAAAGTTTTGTTTTTCAACTAAATATGTAGTCAATATTTTATCAAAACTATCGGCAACACCAACAGGAATGTACTTAATTTTGTTTTGAGAGCAGGTCATAGCTAGTTTTTTGAAGTAATTATTAACCTCTTTTTCGTATTCATTTTTTATATTATCGGCAAAAACAGTTACCTCATCACCAGTTTCTACGTCAATAAATTTTCTGGGAGCGTTATCAAAGTCGAAATTCAATTCGGTTTTTGTGTCGATTACATGAAACAAGACTACTTTGTGCTTGTTGTGTTTCAAATGCTGCAAGGCTGTAAATAACGCTTCTTCGTTACCCGATTGAAACATGTCTGTAAAAAGAATAATCATCGAACGTCGATGAATTTTCTCAGCGATTTGATGCAGAAATTTGATGGTGTCGGTCGTTTTTTGAACTTTTGGTTTTTCTAAAAGATTCTCTAGAGCATTCAAAATCATTCGGTGGTGACGATCGCTTCCTTTTTCGGGTGAATAATACTCGTATGTGTCCGAAAACACGCTCAACCCTACTGCATCGCGTTGTTTCTTTAAAATATTCATCAATACGGCCGAAGCTAAAACAGAAAACCCTATCTTATTTTGAAAAAAATTTTCTTTATTTTCGAGTTTTGGATAATGCATCGACGATGAATTATCGATGATGATATGACAACGTAAATTGGTATCTTCTTCAAATTTTTTGGTGTACAATCGATCCGTTTTGGCAAACAATTTCCAATCGATATGTTTGGTGCTTTCGCCTACATTATAGACTTTATGCTCTGCAAATTCAGCCGAAAAACCATGAAAAGGGCTTTTGTGCATTCCAGAAATAAAGCCTTCCACAATTTGGTTGGCTAACAATTCAAGATGCTGGAAACTGGAAATTTTTTCTATTTGAGATTCAATCTTCATTTTTCAAATGTATTAAAAGATTAAACGATTAAAAAATTAATAGATTATAAAAAACTTTAACCACAGATTTTAAAATATTAATGCGACCCTAGTGATTGCGAATAGGCGAAGCAATCTAGGGTCAAATAACTCATTTGCTTGCTTTGGTCTTTATTCATTTTTCTATTCTCTCAAAAAATCTATCTTTGCAAAAAAAATTTCCCTTGATAAAAATTGGCAACATAGAACTTCCTGATTTCCCTCTACTTCTAGCTCCTATGGAAGATGTGAGCGATCCGCCCTTTCGCAGATTGTGCAAACAACACGGAGCCGATTTGATGTATTCCGAATTTATTTCTTCCGAAGGATTAATTCGCGATGCCATCAAAAGCCGAATGAAATTAGACATTTTCGATTATGAAAGACCGGTTGGAATCCAGATTTTTGGAGGTGACGAAGAAGCGATGGCGCTTTCTTCCAAAATTGTTTCTACCGTAAATCCAGATATAATTGATATTAATTTTGGCTGTCCCGTAAAGAAAGTCGTTTGTAAAGGCGCAGGTGCAGGAGTTTTGAAAGATGTTGATTTGATGATTCGCTTAACGCAAGCCGTTATCGATAGCACGCATTTGCCAGTAACGGTAAAAACCCGTTTGGGTTGGGACGATAATTCCATTAATATTGATGAGGTTGCCGAGCGTTTGCAGGATATTGGCGTCGCCGCTTTGAGTATTCACGCCCGAACTCGTGCTCAAATGTACAAAGGTCATTCCGATTGGTCACACATTGCCCGTGTCAAAAATAATCCAAGAATCACAATGCCAATTTTCGGAAATGGAGACATTGATTCTCCCGAAAAAGCATTGCAGTATAAAAATGAATACGGAATCGACGGCATTATGATTGGTCGTGCTGCCATTGGCTATCCATGGATTTTCAATGAAATCAAACATTACTTCAAAACTGGAGAACATTTAGCAAAACCAACCGTTGCTGATAGAGTAGAAGCTGTTCGAAATCATCTGACTTGGGCAATGGAATGGAAAGGCGAAAGGCTTGGAATTGTAGAAACGCGTCCACATTATACCAATTATTTCAAAGGAATTCATTCGTTTAAAACCTTTAGACAAAAGTTGGTAACTCTCGACAAACCTGAAGAATTATTTGCTCATTTGAATGAGATTGAAGAAGCTTATTCGGGGTATGAGATGGTGTAAAAAAATATTTTTTTGCCTTTTAATTTTGTAAAATAAAAACTACTTTTACAAAAAAAGTAATAATGAAAAATTTTATAGTAATAAGTTTTGTTTTAATAAGTTTCTTATCAAAAGCACAAGAAGTATCAGTTGAAAAAAATTTATATGGTGCTCAGTTGGGTTTAGTAAGTTCGAGTTTTTATTATGAAACAAAATTACAAAGAAAAATTGCGCTTCGAACCGAAGTGGGATTGGCATTAATGGGCACTACGGTAGAGTCTAATGATCCAGCTATTAAAGATAAAACTGACTATTTTTTTCTTCCATATTTAAGTTTAGAACCAAGATGGTACTTTGGTTTGGATAGACGCAATAGGCTTAAAAGAAATACATATAATAATAGTTCTGATTTCATTTCTTTGAATACTTCATTTATTTCAGGTAAAACTCTATTTGAAAACAACAATTTGAATCCTGTTTCCGCGGTTACAATTATACCTAAATATGGGATGCGACGAGTTTTCGCAAAAAACTTTAACTATGAATTCTTTACAGGTGTGGGATATCAATATAATATTTTTAGTAGTGAAAAAGGTTGTAATTGCAATCATAATGAAGTGGCAATAGATTTGCAAATAAGAATTGGATATGATTTTTAATCCAACAACTTCTTACTCACTCTACTACTCGCAATCAGCGAAGCGATGAAGCCAAGCGTGACAATGGTTGCCAGCACAATCAATACATTTTCTATAGAAAAAACTACGGGATAAGCTAAGGTTGGAGTAATCATCACGAGTTCATAATGTTGTTGCAATAACACGATTGCAATACCTAAAGTCAAACCAATAATTCCTCCAAAAACACTCAATAATGTGCCTTGCAGCAGGAATATTTTGCGTAAATCCTTGATTTCGGTTCCTAGATTTAAAAGCGTTTTTAGGTTGGCTTTCTTGTCGAGAATCATCATAATCAAAGCACCAATTAGATTGAAAAGTGCAATGACAATTACCAATGTAAATATCAAATAAACCGCAAGATTTTCGGTGTTCAACATTTTATACAAGGATTCGTTGAGTTGCGCCCTATTTTTTATGGTAATTTTATTATTGAAAATAGTTTGGAGTTTACTGATGATAACATTTTCATCGGCATCTTTTTTCATCTTCACTTCAATTCCCGAAATTTGGTTGGGTTTGTATTCTAGTAATTCTTGAGCCAAACCTAAATCGGCAAAAACATATTTAGAATCTAAGTCTTCGCTGATGGCATAAATTCCGACTGGAATAACAGCCACTTTATTAAAAGCCTCTTCAGGATTTTCGATGTTGCCTTTTCCTGGTTTTGGCACCATAACTTCCAATTGGTTGTTGTAATCCAGCAATCCCATAGAAAATTGTTGGGCAATACCATAACCAACGACCACTTGATAAGTATCTTTTTTTAGCCAATCGCCGTTGTAAATGGTTTTTTTAAGAGCATTAACTTTATCGAAATTTTCGTCTACACCTTTCAAATAGGTCACTTCTTGCTTTCCGTCAAAAGTGAACAAAACCCGTTCCTCAATTATTTTACTGTAAGAAACGATGTCTTCAATTTGATTGATTTGTTTATCTTGTGAAGGAGTAACCAAAAATGATTTTCCAAGAGTACTGCTTATTTTTAAATCAGGATCAATATCATTCGAGAAGGAAAGGCTAAAAACTTTCAAACCGCTAAAAACAGATAAAACCACAAACAAAGCCATCGCGCCAACAATGATTCCCATACTGGCAATGCGATTGATGATATTGATAGCATTGTTTTTGCTGTTGCTAAAAATATATCGTTTGGCTATGTAAAGAGGGAAATTCAATTTTTATTGAAATCTACGTTTGTCTAAAAGATCACGGTTTTCAATAGGGTTTTCTTTATTTGACAAAGCATTGTCAATTTTTTCGATGTAGTCCAAAGAGTCATCTATGAAGAATACCAAATTGGGAACTTTTCGCAATTGCAAGCGTACTCTTTGCGATAAATCGTGTTTGATTAATTTAGAATTTGTTTTTATCGCAACTAAAGTTTCTTGGGCTTTTTCTTGGGGAAAAATACTTAAATGTACCGTAGCTACTGATAAATCTGTAGTTACGATAACTTTGGATACTGAAATTATTAAATTACTAACTCCGTTTTTTCTCACTTCACCTTGTAGAATATCAACCAAATCTTTTTGGATAACGCCACCTATTTTTTTCTGTCTATTTGTTTCCATTGTGCAAAAATACTAATTTTTTGAGAGACACCGTTATAAAGTAACCAACTGATAATTTTTTTTAACTTTATTTAATTGAAGATTTTTTGAAAAACCGTAAAATTTCCTTATTTTTAATGATGAAAAACACATTATAACTATGAATAAAATTGAACATATAGGAATAGCCGTTGCAAATTTACAGGAATCTTCAATAATTTACGAAAAACTCTTTGGCGCACCATCTTATAAACAGGAAGAAGTCGCCAGCGAGGGTGTGAAAACTGCTTTTTTCAAGAGTGGGCAAAACAAAATTGAACTCTTAGAAGCCACGAATCCCGAAAGTCCAATTGCAAAATTTATTGGCAAAAAAGGAGAAGGAATACATCATATCGCTTTTGATGTTGATGACATTGTTGCTGAAATTGAACGATTGAAAAACGAAGGATTTATTGTTTTGAATGAAACTCCCAAAAAAGGAGCGGATAATAAATTAGTCACTTTTTTGCATCCAAAAAGCACCAATGGTGTTTTGATAGAATTGTGTCAGGAAATTCGATAAATTTAGAATGGTTTTGCATAGTTGAATTAATCTAATAATCAGAGGGTTCTGTTAAGAGTAGTATTTTAATGCGGTAAAATGAAAATCTATTTAAAAAATAGTTGCAACAAATATAAAATAGTAGTAATTTCGCAACCGCAATAATGGTCCTATAGCTCATTCGGTTAGAGCAACTGACTCATAATCAGTAGGTGCTTGGTTCGATTCCAAGTGGGACCACATTAAGCCCTTCAGAATCAACGATTGTGTAGGGCTTTTTTTATTTATAAGTTAAATTTATGCGCTTTGTCGTTAAAAATGATACTTTTGTCGACAAATCTATTGTTTTATTGTTAAATAAAAATAACTTTGTAAACACTATTTTATAAAATTTTGAGTTACATTATACATACAGGAAATTATATACTTAATTTCATAAAGCGTTTATTTTTTTAAATATGAAAATTATTGCAAACAAGTTTTTCATTATAATGATATACCTTTTAGGTGTCTCTAATGCGTTTGCAGCACCACATCCGCCACCGCCAACTGGCAAAAAACCTCCGCCTCCACCGGGTTTGCCTATTGATGAAAATATCCTAGTTTTATTGTTTGTTGCAGTACTTTTTGGAATGTATATCATTTACAATCATAACATAAAAATAAAAACTCCAATTTAAATTGGAGTTTTTATTTTTATGTTAATCCCAGTTTTATTTATTGGAATATAATTTTGAAATGTACTTGCCAATTAAGTCGAATTCAAGATTTACTTTCGTACCAATTTCAAAGGAATTAAAATTGGTATGTTCATAAGTATAAGGTATAATGGCGACGCTAAACTCATTTTTCTTTGAATCTACAACTGTCAAGCTCACTCCATTTACAGTAATGGAGCCTTTTTCGATAGTAATATTTCCAATAGTTTCATCGTATTCAAAAGTATAATACCAACTTCCGTTAGTTTCTTTGGCAACAATACAAGTGGCTATTTGATCTACATGACCCTGTACAATATGACCGTCAAGTCGATCGCCTAATTTCATTGCTCTTTCTAGATTGATGCTGTCTCCAACTTTTAAATCGGATAAATTTGTTTTTTTTATGGTTTCGCCAATGGCAGTTACCGTATAAAAATTTTTGTCAATAGAAACCACCGTCATGCATATTCCGTTATGAGCAACGCTTTGGTCTATCTTAAGTTCGTTTGTGATTAAGGATTCAATGGTAATGTGAACGTTGTCCTTGTCTTTTTTTATTTCTTGGACCGTGCCAAGGGATTCTATAATTCCTGTAAACATTTCTTATTTTATTTTACTAAATTTGCACTTCAAAATTAGCAATAAATAACGTGATGTCATGATAAAAAAAGCAGAAAATATAATCGTTGGAATTTCAATTGGAGATTTAAACGGTATTGGAAGCGAAGTTATTCTAAAAACATTTGAAGATTCTCGAATGTTAGAGTTATGTACACCGGTAATTTTTGCCAATGTAAAAATCCTCTCGTTTATAAAAAAGACTTTCGAATCCACAGCAATGCTTCAGGGAATTGACAGATTGGATCAAATTGTTCTAGGAAAAATCAATGTTTTGAATGTTTGGCAAGAAGGAGTTGAGATAAATTTTGGTGTAAACGACGAAAAAGTTGGAAAATACGCCATTAAATCATTCGTTGCTGCTACAAAAGCACTAAAAGATGGTCTAATAGATGTGTTGGTAACGGCTCCAATAAATAAGTACAACATTCAAGCAGAGGATTTTAAATTCCCAGGACATACCGATTATTTAGCTCAAGAACTAGAAGGAAATGCTTTAATGTTGATGGTTCAAGACAATTTGAGAGTGGGGTTATTAACCGATCACATTCCGTTGAACGAAGTGGCTTCTCATCTTACAGAAGAATTGATTATCAAAAAAATAGAAACGATAAAGCAAACAATTATTCAAGATTTTAGTATCAACAAGCCAAAAATAGCCGTGTTAGGATTGAATCCGCATTGTGGAGATGGCGGAGTTATTGGTAAAGAAGACGATACGGTATTAAAACCAGCATTAAAAAAAATATTTGAAAAAGGGACGTTAGTTTTTGGACCTTTTGCTGCTGATGGTTTTTTTGGAAGCAATCAATATGATAAATATGATGCAATTATTGCGGCATATCACGATCAAGGATTAATACCGTTCAAAACATTGTCGTTTGGGAATGGCGTAAATTATACTGCGGGCTTAAATAAAATTAGAACATCACCAGATCATGGAACCGCATATGACATCGCAGGAAAAGGAATTGCCGATAATAATTCCTTCAAAGAAGCTGTTTATTTAGCAATTGACGTCTATAATTCAAGAAATCAATATGCCGAAATCAGCCAAAAACCGCTAAAAACCAAAGAAAAACAGTTATAAATAAAAAAAGATAAATAAGATTATTAGATTTCCAATAATTTTATATCTTTGCACTCCCGAAGTTTAGGGCAAATTGTTGTTGAAATGAACAAGACGAAAGAATATTTAATTCCTTTTATAGGATTAAAGCTAGGGAAACATCATTTTGAATATCAAATAAGTAATGCGTTCTTTGAAATCTTTGATTTTCACGAATATAACAATTCAGATATCAAAGTAAATGTAGTTTTAGAGAAAAAAAGTACACTTCTAGAGTTGACTTTCAAGCATAAAGGAGCCGTAAACGTTCCTTGTGATATGACAAGCGAAGAATTTGATTTGCCAATAAAAGGTAAAATGAAATTGATTGTGCGTTTTGGAGATGCTTTTAATAATGACAACGAAGAGTTACTGATTTTGCCACATGGAGAATTTCAAATCGATATTTCGCAGTATATATATGAAATGATAGTGCTTTCAGTTCCTCTAAAACGAATTCATCCAGGAATAAAAGACGGAAGTTTACAGACCGAAGCCTTGACAAAGCTGAAAGAATTGACCATTAAAGAACTAAAAAAAGAGCATAAAAAAGAACAAAAAGAAGAAAATATTGACCCGCGTTGGGACAAATTAAAGCAACTATTAACGGATAAATAATATAGTAAAATGGCACATCCTAAGAGAAAAATCTCCAAAACAAGAAGAGATAAGAGAAGAACACATTACAAAGCTACTGTAGCACAAATCGCTACTTGTCCAATTACTGGAGAAGCACATTTATATCACAGAGCCTACTGGCATGAAGGAAAAATGTATTACAGAGGGCAAGTTGTTATAGATAAATCTGTAGCTGTTGCTTAATATATTTTTGTAAATGATATTTGAACTCTCACTATGTGGGAGTTTTTTTGTTGTTTATAATTTCTGTTAAATTAGAACTATTAAAAGAATAAGGATTAGAATTTTTTTTGTATTTTTCGAGTCCTTTAGAAATTTTTTAAATGATAGCATTTGGCTAGAAAAAATAGAATAAAATGAATAAAATCACAGCCGCAATCACAGCTGTTGGAGCCTATGTTCCTGACTACGTGCTTACAAATAAAATTCTGGAAACATTAGTGGATACAAATGATGAGTGGATTACTTCACGAACTGGAATAAAAGAAAGACGAATCCTTAAAGACGACAGTAAAGGAACCTCTTTTTTGGCTATAAATGCAGCACTTGACTTAATAAAAAAAGCCAATATCGACCCGTTAGAAATAGATTTAATACTAATGGCAACCGCAACAGCAGATATGCCAGTTGCCTCCACAGGAGCTTATGTCGCAACCGAAATCGGAGCTACAAATGCTTTTTCTTATGACTTACAATCCGCTTGTTCGAGTTTTTTGTTTGGAATGTCAACAGCCGCAGCCTACATAGAATCTGGAAGATATAAAAAAGTATTGTTAATAGGAGCCGACAAAATGTCCTCCATTGTTGATTATACCGATAGAACAACCTGCATCATTTTTGGTGATGGAGCTGGTGCCGTTTTATTCGAACCAAATTACGAAGGATTAGGTTTACAAGACGAATACCTAAGAACTGATGGAGACGGAAGAGATTTTTTAAAAATGACAGCCGGAGGCTCACTTTTGCCAGCCTCAGAAAAAACAGTTGTTGACAATCTGCATAATATTATTCAAGACGGAAAATCAGTTTTTAAATACGCTGTTACATATATGGCCGATGCTTGTGAGATGATTATGAAGAGAAATAATTTGACACACGATGATATTTCTTGGTTAGTTCCTCATCAGGCAAATAAACGAATCGTTGATGCAACCGCCAATAGAATGGATTTAGAAGATTCAAAAGTATTAATGAACATTGAAAGATACGGAAACACGACTTCGGCAACTCTTCCTCTGGTTCTTAGCGATTTTGAACATTTATTTAAAAAAGGAGATACTATTATATTTGCCGCTTTTGGAGGAGGATTTTCTTGGGGATCTATTTATCTAAAGTGGGCTTACGACAAAAACTAAAATTAAATTAAAAACAAGTAATTATGGATTTAAAAGAAATTCAAAATCTAATCAAATTTGTAGCAAATTCAGGTGTTGCCGAAGTTAAATTAGAGATGGATGATGTAAAAATCACCATTAGAACTACACTAGAAGGAAATGTATCCGAAGCCACTTATGTACAAATGCCAGTTCAGCCAGCTCTTCAGCCAACTGCCATTCCTCAACAAATTTCACCAGCTCCAGCAGCTGCTCCAGTAGCTGAAAACGCTAATTATATCACTATTAAATCTCCTATGATTGGTACTTTCTATAGAAAACCATCGCCAGACAAACCTTTGTTTGTTGAAGTAGGTAGTACAGTTGCAAAAGGGAATGTGCTTTGTGTTATCGAAGCTATGAAATTATTCAACGAAATCGAATCAGAAGTATCTGGAAAAATCGTTAAGATTTTAGTAGACGATATGTCACCAGTTGAATACGACCAACCTTTGTTTTTAGTAGATCCATCATAAAAAAAGTTAGAAGTTAGAAGTTAGAAGTCAGAAGTATTATACTTAACTTCATAATTTAATGTCTAATGGACCTTTGTCTAATTATCTAATTAAAAGAATATGTTTAAAAAAATATTAATTGCTAACAGAGGAGAAATTGCACTTCGTATCATTAGAACTTGCAAGGAAATGGGCATCAAAACCGTTGCCGTTTACTCTACCGCAGATGCAGATAGCTTGCATGTAAAGTTTGCTGATGAAGCCGTATGTATCGGCCCTCCTCCAAGTAGCTTGTCCTATCTTAAAATGTCAAATATTATTGCTGCTGCAGAAATTACAAATGCAGATGCAATACATCCAGGATATGGATTTCTTTCTGAAAATTCAAAATTTTCTAAAATATGTCAAGAACATCATGTAAAATTCATTGGAGCCTCGCCTGAAATGATTGACAGAATGGGAGACAAAGCTTCTGCTAAAGCTACTATGAAAGCAGCAGGTGTGCCTTGTGTACCAGGTTCTGAAGGTTTATTAGAATCTTTCGAACAAGCACAATCACTTTCAAAAGAAATGGGTTATCCAGTAATGTTGAAAGCAACTGCTGGTGGAGGTGGAAAGGGAATGCGTGCCGTTTGGAAAGAAGAAGAGTTACTAAAAGCCTGGGAAAGTGCACGTCAGGAATCAGCTGCGGCTTTTGGAAATGACGGAATGTATTTAGAAAAACTCATTGAAGAACCAAGACATATTGAAATTCAAATTGTAGGTGATTCTTATGGAAAAGCCTGTCACCTCTCAGAAAGAGATTGTTCTGTACAAAGACGTCATCAAAAATTGACCGAAGAGACTCCTTCCCCATTTATGACGGATGAATTGCGTAAAAAAATGGGAGCCGCTGCTGTAAAAGCTGCCGAATACATTAAATACGAAGGTGCAGGAACCGTAGAATTTTTGGTCGACAAACACCGTAATTTCTACTTTATGGAAATGAATACTCGTATCCAAGTAGAACACCCAATCACTGAACAAGTTATTGATTATGATTTAATTCGCGAACAAATTTTAGTTGCTGCAGGAGTCCCAATTTCGGGTAAAAACTACTTACCACAACTTCATGCTATAGAATGTCGTATCAATGCTGAAGACCCTTTTAATGATTTCAGACCATCACCAGGAAAAATAACCACGCTTCATATGCCTGGAGGGCACGGAGTTCGTTTAGACACGCACGTTTATTCTGGCTACACTATTCCGCCTAATTATGACTCAATGATTGCAAAATTGATTACAACGGCGCAAACCCGTGAAGAAGCAATTAGCAAAATGAGAAGAGCTTTAGATGAATTTGTTATCGAAGGAATAAAAACAACTATTCCTTTCCACAGACAATTAATGGATGATCCAAAATACATTGCTGGGGATTATACCACCGCTTTTATGGATACTTTTAAAATGAATGATCCAGAGTAAAACAAGAGAATTTAGTTTATAAAAAATCCCAACTTTTCAACGGTTGGGATTTTTTGGTTTTAAGCAATATTTAAAATCACTACAAAGTTTCTTTCAACCATTTGTAAAATTCTCTATGCCAAACTAGTGCGTTTTGAGGTTTTAAAACCCAATGATTTTCTTCAGGAAAATACAGAAATCTGCTTTTTATTCCGAGCATTTGCGCCGCCTGAAAAGCTTCTTGTCCTTGACCAATAGGAACTCTAAAATCATTTCCACCTTGGATGACTAATATTGGAGTATTCCATTTTTCTACACTATTGATAGGATTGAATTTGGTGTAGGCTTTTTGCGCAACAGCATTGTCTTTTTCCCAATAAGCTCCGCCAAAATCCCAATAGTTAAAGAAAACTTCTTCGGTGGTACCAAACATACTTTGAGTATTGAAAACGCCATCGTGAGCAATAAAAGTTTTGAATTTATTGTTGTGAATTCCAGCCAAATAAAACACGGAATATCCGCCATAACTCGCGCCAACACAACCCAAACGAGTTTTGTCAACATATTTTTCTTTAGACACATCGTCAATCGCCGAAAGATAATCATCCATTACTTGTCCGCCCCAATCTTTGCTAATTTGTTCGTTCCATTCCACACCGTGACCTTGCATCCCGCGACGATTTGGAGCCACTATGATATAGCCTTGAGCCGCCATTAATTGAAAATTCCAACGGAAAGAGTAGAATTGCGACAACGGAGATTGTGGTCCACCTTGGCAATATAAAAGAGTTGGATATTTTTTTGAAGCATCAAAATTGGGTGGAAGAATAACCCAAACCAACATTTTTTTGCCGTCGGTAGTGGTGACATATCTTCTTTCGGTTTTGCTTAACACCAATGAATTGTAGGTTGCCGTATTTACATTAGACAATTGAAGCCAAGTTTTTTTCTTTAAATCATACGAATAGATTTCGGCTGCATGGTTCATATCGGTTCTGGTGACAATGATATTTTCTCCAGAAAGACACACTAAACTAGCTATATCAAAATCACCATTGGTCAGTTGAGTAACTACGGGCATTTTTTTAGTTAAACCTGGAAAATCAACTTCAAATAACTGAATTGTTCCATCAATTGGAGCTTGAAAATATACTTTTTTACCATCGGCACTCCAAAGAAAACTCTCGACAGTTCCGTCCCAATTTGCCGTTAAATTGATTTTCATTCCTTTGAAACTAACAATAATATCGTTTTTATCAGCTTCATAACCGTCGCGTTTCATTTGCAACCAAGTCAAATTTCCTGTTGGAGAAAAAGCGGGATGCGTGTCGTAACCCAAGTTGCCTTCGGTTCTATTGATGGTTTTTCCTGTCTCTAAATTGTATTCGTAAATATCGGTATTGGTGCTAATGGCATAAGCTGTGCCCGATTTTTTCTTGCAAACGTAAACAATGCTTTTGCTGTCTGGCGACCAAATATAATCTTCGTCTCCGCCAAAAGGTTTTTGCGGGCTATCAAAATTTTCTCCTTTCAGAATGTCAATTCCAACGGAATCTTCTTTGTTTTCTTTGTAAAAAACATGGTTGAATTTGCCTTCGTTCCATTTGTCCCAATGGCGATAATCCAAACCGTTGTAGATTTGAACATTCGATTTTTCGAGTTCAGGATAAAAATCTTTTCCATGAATTTTGTCGATTTTTACCTCTTCATCGTAAACTAAATATTTACCGTCTGGAGAAACATTTTTGTCATTTAATAATTCTTTAGTTGAGGTAACTTCGATTGGATTTCCACCTTTTATTGGTAAAGTATAAAATTTAGAATTCGATTTATTTTCTTCGGCAGAAGGAGTGTCAACCTTATAAACTATATTTTTTCCATCTTTCGAAAGTCCTAAAGTAGTTAGTCTTCCAAGTTTTAAAAGTAATTCTGGGGACATTGTGTTTTGCGACATCGCATTTAAGTTAATCATTATCAGTGTTATAAATACTGTTTTTTTCATTGTAAAAAATGTTTTTTTATGATTTAAAAGTACTGATTTTATTCCAAAAAAAAGCTATCTCAATTGAGATAGCTCTTAATTTTAAATTAAATAAGATTACTGTTTGATGAAACGATTTACCGAAGTTGATTCCTTATCAGTAACTTCTAAAACATAGATTCCACTACTAATATTGGAAACATCTATTGAACCATTTGATAATCTGCCATCCATAATAGATTGACCTAACATATTATAAACTTTAAATGTAGCATTTTCAGAAACAGAAGACACATTCAAAATCGACGTCGTTGGATTTGGGTATAATTTGATTTCTGTAATAGCTTTTCCAGAAGTATTAGCTATTCTGGCAGCAGCAGAAACAATATTTACAGTATAATCTTCAACTTGTCCAGAGGTAAATGTTTCACACATTGTTGGGATTGCATTGTATTTCATCGAAACTCTCATTCTTGTTGCTCCAATAGTTGCAGTTGCAGGAATGGTAAATGTTCCAGAAACTGGAGAAGTTGTTGAAGCAGCTTTTGACCAAACTTTTTCTCCTGTATCAGCAAAATCGCCATCGCCATTATAATCTATCCATACAGCATATCCTTCTTTTCTTCTTGTGCTTGTCCAAGATGGAGTTATAGTTATTGTATAAGCAGTTCCTCTAGTTGCATTTGTTGAAATGTTAGTAAAGTTTTCATATCCAGTTCCACCAGTTGTAGTGTTGCTAATTGTTCCAAAAACTACTTTCCCAATTTTTTCGCTGGTAACACTGTTTCCTTTAGAAGTGCAATAAGCCAATACATTTGCAAGAGTTGTAACATTTACAATATTGCTTGAAGTTGAAACATTTCCAACAGCATCTTTGGCTATTACTGAAAAAGTATAAGCGGTAGAAGCTGTCAATCCAGTTACAGCATAAGTTGTGGTAGAAGTTGTTCCTAAAAGAGTTGTTCCCTTATATACATCATATCCAGTTACCACAGCATTATCTGTTGAAGCTGTCCAAGATAAATTAGTCGTATTTGAAGTAGTTCCTGAAGCAGTCAAACTTGTTGGTGCTGTTGGCGCAATTGTATCAGCGACAATTACTGTTTGATTTTGAGTAGTAGTATTTCCATTTCCATCATTGTATGTCCAAACAATTGCGAAAGTTCCCTGAGTTGAATAAGTCAAAGGGCTTGAAGTTGTGCCGATAATTGTTCCAACACATGAGTCAGTTGCAGTAGGAGCAGTGACGGTAACAGTTGTTTGTCCAGTAGCATTGGCTAAAGTTGGCAAATCAGCTACCGGACTAATAGCGTCGTCTATAATTATGGTTTGGTTTTGCGTTGAAGTATTCCCGTTTCCATCATTATAAGTCCAAGTCACAATAGTTGTTCCTTGTGTTGTAATAGGGAAAACTGTTGAGGTGGTTCCGATTGTAGATCCAGTACAACTGCTTGTTGCTGTTGGTGCTGTTGCAGAAGCAGAACATTGATCAGTTACTATTGGTAAAACGGAAAGATCAGCAACAGGAGCACAAACTGATGTTATAGCAATAGTTTGCCCACTAGTTGTTCCACAGCTATTGGTTACAGTAACTGTAGCAGTTCCACCAACAGCAATGTCATTAGCAGGAATTGTAGTGGTAAGTTCATTAGCACTGACGTATGTAGTAACCCTATCTGTTCCGTTCCATTTAATAATTGCATCACCATTTACAAAATTAGTTCCATTTACCGTTAAAGTGAAATCACCTCCGCCTGATGAAATTGTGGTAGGAGAAATTGCAGCTAAAGTAGCAACAGGATTTACTGTTACCACTACTTCGTCTCTTAATCCTTTTACAGGAGCAAATTTCCAATTAAAGAATGGCAAGAAAGTTCCTGTTCCACTATTTGCCGTAATTGAAACTATTCCGTTTGTCAACGGATAGGTAATTCCAGATGTAGCAACTGTTAAATTAGTAGAAGAAATTTGTCTTGAAACTAATCGTAAGCCATTTGCAACGGGCAAAAAGAAATCTAAAGCTATATCTTGACTTCCCGAAGTAGTTAATCGAACCACTTTTGATTCCAACATTTTGCCTGTATTATCTTGTAATTCTACTAAAATCTGACCAACTGCTGAAGCACTTATCAACACTGATTTTAATTTTGTAGGTGCAGTACAATTAAAAATTAAATACCTATTGGCTACAGCTGTATTTGTACTTGAAGTTCCCGTTGCAGTTGCAGGACCAACATTAGCTGGCGTCACTTCACTTTCCGCAAAATAAGAAGTCGTTGTGTTTAATGCTGGTGTGGTAAATGAAGCCCCAGTTGCTACTGCAGTAGTTGCATTTACAGCATTATACCATTTTATGGTTCCTGTTCCAGTTGCAGTTAAACTAGTTGTTTGTCCTTGACAAATGGTAACATCACTACTTGCAGTTGGAATTCCTGTTGTTGGAATCATAGTTACATTCAAATTTGTGGCAACTCCATTAGTAATTGTTGTTGAGATTGTTTGTGTTGCATACCCAGGTGCTTCAAAAATCACATTATAAGTTCCTGCGACTTGTACTTTATGATAATCTCCTTTTGTAGCAGAAGTTTCAACCCATGCGCCTGAGTTATCAAGTGTTCCACTTATATAAACTTTTGCATGAATTGGGTTGCCAGATGCGTCAGTTACTATACCTTGCAACCCGTAACTGGCTTGTTTTACATAATTCAAAAGTGCTTGTTTGTTTCTGTCCCAATGGAAAGGTAAATTAGCAGCTGCAATAAATTTTATCGCAGAAATTTCAACGGTTACTTCCTTAGTATGATTGAAAAAGTTGTTGCAATCTTGTCTTCCTCCTTTAACTGTGTACCAAATGGCTCCGTTTGTTGTTCCTGGAAATTGTCCAGTACCATACACATCATCCATATAATTCAAATTGCCATCAGCGTTTTGACATAATTGAGCATATTCTTGTGAAACATATTTAAAATAATTGTCGTGTGGATGTGTGCTTACTGCAGAGGCACCTGTTGCGGCTGTAGAAGTATCCCAAGGGAAGTTCACTACTTCTGCACCTCCGTGATAGTTGGCAGATAGTACAAAATTTCTGGTTTGTTCAAAATTCAAAAAAGCTAAAGTTTCTGGTTGGTATGCAAGTCCATCCGGGTGTATTCCGCCAATTGGGTCTGGATAATTTCTATTTAAATCAACTCCTGCTGCATTTGCTCTTGTCGCAGTATTTCCAGTTGAATTCATAATATCATTTCCAGCTGTTCTGTAGGAACCATCAGGATTTGCCAATGGACAAATGTACAATTCGGTTCCATTTACTAGATTTGTAATTTCAGATAGTGAGCCATAATTTGTCAAGAGATAATCTATAAAGTGCAGCATTGTTGGAAATCCAGTTATCTCGTCACCGTGCATTGAGGAAGTGTAAAAAAATTCTGGTTCCGTTTCATCAGCCGATGCATTATCAGAAATTTTTAGAACGTATAAAGTTCTTCCGTTTTGAGTTGTACCAATACTTTGTAGCGTACACAAGTTTGGATATGTCGTTGCCCAATAGTTCATTTTGGCAACATACTCGGAATATTTTGGATAAGCATCCCAAGTAGTATCCCAAGTCCCTGCGATTTTGCCGTTTTTTGTGGTGCGAACTTCTTCTGGAATTTCATTGCTAGAAGCTGTTACATTGAATGGCAATCCGTAAGTAAGAAATTTTTCGAATTGTACCTTATTTGCATAAGCCTCAACTTCTAAAATTTTTCGATCCACATGTCTGTGACTTACAGATAAAATATCATTCAATTCATAGAATTGCCTTTCGTTTTTGGCTTTAAAGGTGAATATTACCTCTCCTTTTTCTTTTAAATATTTATTGGCTCTTTCGAGTGGCGTGCTTTTTTGCGCAAATAAAGCACCAGTAAAAAACACTAAAAATAATGTTAAATAAGTAATTCTTTTCATAATAATTTTGGTTTAGGAATTTCAAATCTATAATAAATATTTTAGAAAGCAATAAAATTTTATCGACAAAGAGTAATAATATGCGATAAAAAGCTATTTTTTATATTTTTTATAAGAAAAAGAATGTGTAATTTATTATAAAGAATATTATTGCATCTGTAAATATCATAAAAAAATGATTCCAAACATCTATAGATGTGGCAAAAAATATTATTTTTATAAAAATTCCTTGATTCAGTATAATGGCAACAAAAATTACAGCAAAAAAATCGAAATCTTCAAAAACACACAATTCAGAAACTTTCAAAAGAAAAGTGACTCGTTTTTTATTTAAGGCAATGCTGTGGTTTTTTGGATTGTCTATTTTTTTTGTGGTGCTTTACAAATTTGTGCCAGTTCCGTTCACTCCTTTGATGGTTATTCGAACTATTGAAAATAAAGCTGCAGGCAAAGAAAATTATTTTAGCCACGATTGGGAACCTATCGAAAATATTTCGACCAATTTGCAAAAAGCAGTAATAGCCAGCGAAGACGGGACTTTTTTGACTCATAATGGTTTCGATTTTACAGCTATGCAAAAAGCCTACAAAAACAACGAAAGAGGCCGAAGAATAAAAGGAGGAAGTACTATTTCGCAACAAACCGCCAAAAACGTATTTCTTTGGCAAGGTAGAAGTTATCTCCGCAAAGGACTTGAAGCTTATTTCACCGTTTTGATAGAATTAATTTGGGGAAAAGAACGCATTATGGAAGTCTATCTCAACAGTATCGAAATGGGGAATGGTATTTATGGAGCTCAAGCCGCAACCCAACATTGGTACAGGAAAGATGCCACAAGTCTTACGAAAATGCAAGCCGCCGGAATTGCCGCTATTTTGCCCAATCCAAGGAAATATTCAGCTACAAGTTCTTCGTCTTATATCAATAACCGAAAAGCCAAAATTGTTCGCATAATGCGTCATATTGGTAAGATTGAATATTAAAAATTTACAGTAAATCGAGAGGCAGAGAAAAATAATGTACTGTTATCATTTTGTTATCTGTACTATTTTAAATGGAAAGTTTAGTTCATAAAAAAATGCCTGAAAAAAAATTCTTTCAGGCATTTGTTATGACATTTGTTATGATTTTTATAACTTCACTGTTAATCCAATTCCAGGAGATAGACCGGAAATATTTCCACCGGCAATTTCTACATAAAATCCCCATTTGTCGTTCCAAAAATAACGTCCTCCAAATTGAAGACCAAGATTCATATCACTTTCATCAACACCGTTATCATCTCCATTAAAAATGGAATATCCAACATTTGCTCCACCATATACATCCCAAGCATCATCAGAAATACCGAATAAATTATCAAAGTAATAGTTGCCCTTTACTCCTAAATTCACCCAGTCTAAATCTAAACTCGTTCCTACTCCAGGAGCAATAGTGATGTCCTTATGTACAGGAATTTCATAATTAATACCCACAAGACCAAAGTTCAATTCTTTTCTGGCTTGTCCAAAAACAGTTGCAAAATTCAATAATAATGCAAAAACAAATAACAAAGTGGTTTTTTTCATGTTTTTTTTATTAAGAGATTATCCGCAAATATAAGTGTATTTTTTCTAAAAGGAAGTTACCTTCACCAAATTTATTTCAAATAACTCATAGGATATAACGTGTTTTTAGCATTAATGTTGCTTCTATTAAATTTATTTGCTGTAGATTATTTCTTCTAAATATTAAAATTCACTCCCAAAACAATATTTCTTCCCATATTTGGAATTCCATCGGTTTTTAATCGGGAAAGGTGTGCTGTATATTCTTTATCCAATAAATTATTGGCATTCAAATTAAGGTCAAAAATAGTTTTTCCTAATTTCACTGTTCCACCAAAACCAAGATTTAGCAAAGTATATCCATTCGATTTTGTTTCAAAACCACTCACATTGTTTTGATTAAAAGTGGAGGAAACATTCAAAGTAGCAAAACCATCTTCCAACCAGTTTTTAATCTTAAACTCGGTTCTGATGGTGTTGTTCCAATTGTTGGCAGGAATCAAAGGCAAATAATCGCCATTTTGTTTTTTGCCCGTAACGGTTTCAAAACTAGTTTCATAATGCAACCAATCTAACGGATGCGGATGAAAATGCACACCGATTTCGCCACCAAATAATTTGGCATCATTTTGAATATAATCGAAAACCGCGTTGTCGTCAATTACTTCTCCTGTAGGCGAGGTGTAAATATAATTGTTGATGTGGTTGTAAAAACCGTTGACAAAAAACTCGATATGACTGCTTTTATATTCTAAATTCAAATCCGTTTCCACATTTTGTTCCGTTTTCAAATCAGAGTTTCCTACTTCATACCGATTCGTTCCTTCGTGAACCCCGTTTGAAGTGAGTTCAGCTAAATTGGGTGCTCTAAATCCAGAAGCCACATTCAATCGCAAAGACAAATCTTTGGCCAAATTGGTTTTGTATCCCAAAGACGCATTAAAACTATCGAATGATTTGTCGATGGCTTCAAACGAACCTTCTTCGCCCGAAATTCCGTGGGCAGTTGTCGTAATTTTTCTATTATCGAAACGCAATCCCGCTTGAATTACATTCGATTTCCATTCGTAATTTCCAGTTCCAAAAAATCCAAAATCATTGGTGGTCGCATCTGGAATTAAATATTCCTCTCCAGAATTTTTGTTGGTTTGATGCATTCCTTGAATTCCAACGATGGATTCAAATTTTCCTAATTTTGGCAAATAGTATTTGGCATCATAATTAAAAGTGTTTAATTTCATATGCAAAATCGCCACTTGGCTGTCTTCAAATTCGCTTCTGTCATTCGAAATGTAGCCTAAATCGACATCTAGTTTTGATTTTTCGAAAAAGAAAACGTTGTTCAAACTCAACAAATGATTGAAAACACCTTGTTTGGGATATACCGTTTTTTTGTTGGTAGTTTGTTCAGCGATGCCTTCTTCGGGAATTCCTAAATCTAAATCATTATAATTGTAACGAAAAACACTCGAAAATTTCGAATTGCTGTAGCCAATTCCAGTTTTGAAATCGGTTTCATTATAACGCGTATTAGTCACTCGATCTCCTTCGGCAATTTTATAATCGGAATGGGTGTTGTAAGTTCCGCGAGCCAAGAATTTCCAATTTTCGGTGGAAGTTTTTAATCCCAAAGAGGAATTGCTTCCCAAAGTGTTGGAGAAAAATTTCTGACTAAAATTAGTTGTAAAAGTGCTTGCATTGGCAAATTTTTCAGGATTGAAATACAAAACACCACCCAAAGCATCCGACCCATAAAGCAACGAAGCTGGACCTTTGATAACTTCGACACTTTCGATTCCGGCATCGTTCAATCCCAAACCGTGCTCATCGCCAAATTGCTGATTTTCGATTCGAACGCCTTGAGAATAGACTAAAACTCGGTTGCCACTCAAACCACGAATGACCGGTTTTCCTATGGAAGTTCCCGTAGAAACTTGTGAAACCCCCGGAATAGTTGCCAATCCTTCGATTAAGGTTGAAGTTCCTTTTTGCTGCAATTCTTTGATGGTGGAATGTTCTACTTTCATCACATTTTGTGATTGAATTTTATTGAAAGCCGTTGAAACAATCACTTCGTCCATATGCAAAACGGTTTCTTCAAGAATAATGTCGAGAATATTTTCTTTTTTCAGAACATTGATAGTTTTGTTTTGAGTTGCAAACCCTGTGAAGGCAAAGGTCAGTTTTGCAGTTCCAGTGGGTATATTCGACAAGGTATATTTTCCGTTTTCATCCGTCGATGTGCCTTTGTGTAATTCAGGTGCATAAACCGAAACACCTATTATGGGTTGGTTTTTAGTATCGGTTATTTTTCCTGTAACGGAATTTTGAGCGGATAGTATAGTCGAAAACCCTAGCATTAGGGTAATTATGAATTTTTTCATTTGAAATGATTTATTGTTATATTGAAGTTCAGACCTCACAGGTTTTAAAAACCTGTTAAGTCTTTTAGAAATTTCTAAAATATTTTAAACAATAAAAATCGGGGGAGCACGAAGCGCAAAAAGGCTTCCTTTAAAGAATTGGGTTATTTCTTTGGATTTGAAAAAAGAATATCCAGAAGAAAATGTTGTTTTTTGAAATTCAAAATGATGGATATCCGAAGCTACGAAACTGCTAACGGAGAAATGACACACAAAACAATGCTCTGCATCGTGGTGCTGATGTGTAATTTCGTGCCTTGAAGTGTATTTGTGGTGGCATTCTTTTTCAGAAAGTTGTTTTGCCAAATGCTCATAACTATGCACAAACTGAAACAGCATAGAGAACAATACTGCAACTGCTAAGAAAGTATTTACTATGACAAATTTCTTTTTCATTTGCTGCAAATATAGAAATAGCAAATAAAAAATCCAGCTAACTTTAACATTATTTAAAGTCAACTGGATTTTGTTATGTATTAAAATGGTTTAAACCAAATTATGTGCAACCAAATATTGTGCAATTTGAATGGTGTTTGTTGCAGCTCCTTTTCTCAAGTTGTCTGCTACAATCCACATATTTAAAGTGTTTGCTTGGCTTTCGTCACGACGAATTCTACCTACAAAAACGTCATTTTTACCTTCAGAATATCTTGGCATTGGATAAGTAAAAGTGTCTAGATTGTCTTGAACTACAATACCTTCGGTTTGACTCAAAATAGTTCTTACTTCGTTTACGTCAAAATCATTGCTGAATTCTACATTTACTGCTTCGCTGTGACCACCAACTACTGGCACACGAACCGCTGTTGCAGTAACTGCTATGCTATTGTCGCCTAATATTTTTTTGGTTTCATTCGACAATTTCATTTCTTCTTTGGTATAACCATTGGCTTCAAAACTATCGCATTGTGGAATACAGTTGCGGTTGATTTTGTATTTGTAAACCATATCGCCTTCAATTCCAGCACATTCGTTTTCGAATTGTTGAACCGCTTTCACACCCGTTCCAGTGATGGATTGGTAAGTAGAAACCACAACACGTTTGATGTTGTATTTTTTGTGCAAAGGCGCTAAAGCCAATACCATTTGAATCGTAGAACAGTTTGGATTGGCAATGATTTTATCTTCTTTTGTCAATTCGTTCGCATTGATTTCAGGAACGATTAATTTTTTGGTTGGATCCATTCTCCAAGCCGAGGAATTGTCGATAACGGTAGTTCCTGCAGCTGCAAATTTTGGAGCCCAGTCCAATGAAGTTTGACCTCCAGCCGAAAATACTGCAATATCTGCTTTCATATCAACAGCGGTTTGCAAACCTACAACGGTGTGTTTTTGTCCTTTGAATTCGATAATTTTTCCAACTGATTTTTCAGAAGCAACCAAGATTAATTCTGTGTAAGGAAAATTTGTTTCTTCTATTACTTTTAACATTATTTCGCCAACCATTCCAGTGGCTCCTACAACTGCAAGTTTCATATTATTTATTTTAAATTTTAGTTCTAATTTGAGATACAAAAGTAAGGAATATTCAAACGATAACAAGCGTGTTCACAAAAAATAACAAATTGTTATATTTGTAACAAATGTAAAAAAAGAACCACGCTGTTGGGCGTGGTTTGGTTAGAATATATAATGTAGCGGAAATTGAAACTTTGTGAAATGCCGATATAGTTTGAAAATAGTTCAATTTTTATTGGACTATATTGAAAACATAATCGGTATTATTTTTTAAGCAAATCTCTAATTTGTGTAAGCAATTCTTCTTGAGTTGGACCAGTTGGTGCAACAGGAGCAGCTTCTTCTTTCTTTTTAGCTTTTTCAGCAGCTCTTAAAATAACAAAAATAAAGAATGCAATAATAACAAAGTTAATAATAGCTTGTACTAAATTCCCGTACGTCATAACGGCAGCTCCAGCAGTTTTCGCAGCAGCTAAATCAGCATAACTGTTTCCATCAAGTGCAATAAATTTTTGAGTGAAATCTATTCCTCCAGTTATCAAACCTACGATAGGCATAATGATATCATCGACTGCAGAGCCAACAATTTTGCCAAATGCACCACCAATAACAACCGCAGTTGCTAAACTTAATACGTCACCCTTCATTAAAGAAGCTTTAAAATCCGCGAAAAATCCCATAATGTTAATTTTTTAGTTAAAAAAAGTTTTTTTGTGTAACAAAGTTATACAAAAAAATTAAATTAACATAATTTTAATAATTATTCTCTATAAAAAACACGTTTAACTCTTTGGGAAATGCTGGTGAGAATTTCATAAGGAATAGTTTGCAATTGTTCTGCAATGTAAGAAACGCTTGGGCTTTCGCCAAAAATAATCACAGAATCTCCTTCTTTGCAATTGATTTCGGTGATGTCAACCATCAACATATCCATACAAACGCTGCCAATAATTGTAGCTTTTTGATTGTTAATGGTCACAAAACCAACGCCATTTCCCCAATGTCTCGAAATTCCATCGGCATAACCTATTGGGATTGTGGCAATTTTGGCGGGTTTATCGGCAACAAATCGTCTTCCGTAACCCACACTTTCACCAGCTTGAATCGTTCTGATTTGTGAAATAATAGATTTTAAAGTCCCTACGTTTTCTAAATATTTTTGTTCTTCAACATCATTGGAAACACCATACAGTCCAATTCCTAAGCGAACCATATCGTATTGAGATTCTGGAAAATTACTAATTCCCGAAGTATTCAAAATATGGCGAATTGGTTTTATTTGTAATTCTGTCATCAATTTTGACGATAATTTTTCGAATAAATTGAGCTGAGAATGTGCAAAATCTTGATGTTCTAAATCATCGCTTGTTGCCATATGCGACAGAATACTTTTTACGGTTACGAATTTATTTTCTTTTAAAATTGCAATTAATTCGTCTAAATTTTCTTCTTCAAAACCCAAACGGTGCATTCCCGTGTCGAGTTTGATGTGAATTGGGAAGTGTTTTAGTTTTCGATTTTCGGCAATTTTAAGAAAAGCCTTTAGTCCTTTCAAACTGTAAATTTCGGGTTCTAATTTATATTGAATAATCGCCGAGAAACTAGTGGTTTCAGGATTTAAAACCATTATTGGCAAAGAAATTCCAGCATTTTTTAATGAAATTCCTTCATCGGCAAAAGCCACGCCCAAATAATCTACTTTGTGGTGTTCGAGCAATTTGGCAATTTCAAATCCACCACTTCCGTATCCAAAAGCTTTGACCATAACCATCATTTTGGTGGTCGGTTTTAGTTTTGATTTAAAAAAACTCAGGTTGTGACTTATGGAATTCAGGTTGATTTCCAATACCGTTTCGTGTGTTTTCTCTTCTAATGCGGCAACTATTTCTTCGAATTGAAAATGTCTCGCTCCTTTGATTAGAATGGTTTCGTTGACAAAATTCAAATAGTTTAAATTCAGAAAGAAATCGGCGGTATTTCTAAAAGTAATACAGTTTGTAAATTGGTTTTTGAATTCCGAAATGGTTTCGCCAATACCAATCACACGATTGATTTTATTGGAAGTAATCAGCTGCGAAACTTTCGAATACAATTCTTGGTTCGACAAACCGCTTTGGAAAATATCCGAAAGAATTAACGTTTTGTTTTTGTATTGCTTTTGGCTTTCCAGAAAATCCAAAGCAATTTTCAACGACTGAAAATCCGAACTGTAACTGTCATCAATCAGTGTGGTATTATTGATTCCGTTTTTAATCTTTAACCTCATTTCAACAGGATAAAGCCATTGCATTCGGTTTTGAATTGTTGTTTTGTCGTATTTAAAACTCAATAAAACCATCAAACAAGTAATAGCATTTTCGACCGAAGCTTCGTCCTGAAAAGGAATTTGGACTTCAAAATTGTCTTTGTCATTACGGATTTGTAAAACAGTTTTGTCTTGGCTTTCCTTTTTAGAAATAAAAACATCGGCAGTTTCATCAGTGCAACTCCAAGAAAATGACTTTATTTTAGATTCAAGAAGGCTGTCAATAACTTTATTTTTTTGATAAATGATTAGTTTTGAATGTTTAAAAAGTTTTAGTTTTTCTTTGATTTTTTTCTCCAAATCTTCAAAACCTTCATCGTGTGCTGAACCAATGTTGGTGATAATTCCGATAGTTGGCTTGATAATGACTTCCAGTTTTTCCATCTCGTTCATTTTCGAGATTCCGGCTTCAAAAATTCCAAGATTGTGCTTATCGTTTATTGAAATTACAGATAAAGGAACGCCCACTTGCGAATTGTAACTTTTAGGACTTCGGATGATGTTGAAATCAGGGTTCAAAAGAAAGTTCAACCATTCCTTGACGATAGTTTTTCCGTTACTTCCCGTCAATCCAAAAACCGGAAATTTAAAAAGACTTCGGTGATAAGCTGCATATTTTTGCAAGGCATCCAAGGTATTTTCGACAACCAAAAAAGTGGCTTTGTTGGATAATTCTTCCGGAATATGGGTAACAACAAAGTTTTGGACTCCTTTTTCGATTAAGTTTGAAATGTAAATATGGGCATCATTATTGGGCCCTACTAAAGCAAAAAACAAGGTATTATTATTGTTTTGCAAGGAACGGCTATCGATTGAAATGGTGTCGATTGAGCCGTTAGCGTCTCCAAACTTTTTAGCGTGGAGAATTTTTTCGATGTTTGGGATGGATAAAGTCATTTAGTTCTTAAGATTTTCAATTCGTCTTGACGACAATTAAAAACATTTGCAATATTGATGACTGAATTATTTTTATCAATCCAATATATGATTTTGTAGTTTTTTTCTAGTAAGTATCTAAATCCTTCGGGTCTATGTTTTAATAATTCTTCTTCTTGACCGAGATATGGATTTTTGATTAAATCAATTGTTCTGTCCAATATTGATACAACTAATTTATTTGAAACCTTTTTATTCGCTTTTTCATTGTAATAGCCAAAAATATCCTGCAATTGATTTTCAGCAAATTGAGTCCAAGCAATTTTTAACTCCATTTTTTAACTTTTTCTTTAAGTTCAAAAACATCAATTACTCTACCGTTTTTTGCGTCTTCAATGGCAATGTCAATTTCTTTGTTTAATGTTTTTTGAGTTTTTGTTTTTAGCTTTTTTTCAAAAAGTTGAATTTTCTCCTTTTCCAAAAATTTTTCCAAGCGAGAAACAACCTCTTCGCTTTGAATAGAAAGAAATTCTTGCACAAATGATATTTTTCTAGTTTGTAAATCCATTGTAATTTATTTTACATCAAAGTTATAAAAAATAGAAATGGGATAGTATTTATTTTAGAATTTTATTGAAGCTAAAAATTCTGTCGGACTCATTGCTGGAATTTCAGAGTTTTTGAAATCTTTAGAATCTCTCGTGATAATATAATTACAATTGTTTTTTAACGCACAATAATGTTGAACCGCATCTTCAAAATCATTGAATTTAGAATATAATGCTTTATCTATTTCTGTCTCAGAAACACTCAATACGTCAAAAAGGATTCGCAACATTTTTAGACTTTCTAAAACGTTTTTTTTATTGGTGAATTTGCAAGCAATATAATTTACATTGACAAATGTAACAGACGATACGCAAAGCGTATAATTTTTACTTTCAGCAACGGTTACTATTTTGGCAATATTGTCAAAAAAAGGTTGGCGTTTAAGAATTAAATCTAAAACAACATTAGCATCTAAAAACAGTTTCATGCGCCATATTTTTGAGATAATATTTCCTGAATTTCTTTTTTGTAATTAAAATCTTCGGGTAGATTTACTCCTTCAATAGCTATACTTTTGACAAAATCAGATATTTTAATCTCATCATTTGTTTCCGTCTTTTTCATCGAAGT